>JAUSIF010000323.1 GCA_030648135.1 Xanthobacteraceae bacterium | reverse complement strand
ACGGTGCCCGATCCTTCGACGCTCGCCGACACGCGCGCAATTCTCGCGCGGCGCGGCGTCATGCCGCCGGCCGCGATCGCGGCGGCACTCTCCGAGCCTGCCAACGAAACCCCGAAACCCGGTGATGCCGCCTTCGCCCGCAGCGAATTCCGGATCATCGCCCGCCCCGCCGACGCGCTCGCCGCCGCGGCCAGGATGGCGAAAGATTCCGGCATCGAGCCGGTCCTCATCGGCGCCGATCTCGAGGGCGAGGCGCGCGAGGTGGCGGCCAGCCACGCCGCGCAGGCGAGAAAGCTCGCGCGCGAAGGCGGGCGCGCGGTGCTCATCTCCGGGGGCGAGCTGACGGTGACAATCAAGGGCCGCGGCCGTGGCGGCCCGAATCAGGAATATGCGCTCGCTTTGGCAATTGCTCTTGCTGGCATGCCGGGAATTGCGGCGTTGGCCGGCGATACCGACGGCACCGACGGCGGCGCCGGCAAGCCCGACGATCCGGCCGGCGCCTTCATCGACGAGACGACGCTTTCCCGCGCCCGCAAGCTCGGCCTCGATCCTGCCCGTTTCCTCGCCGAAAACGATTCGACCGGTTTCTTCGAGCGGCTCGGCGACCTCCTCTGCCCCGGCCCGACCTGCACCAATGTCAACGACTTGCGGGCGATCCTCGTTGACACCTGACCGGCGGTCGAGGGAAATGGCGCGGGTCTTCCCGGCCTTCAGGGCGACGGTGCGTTGCAGATGAACAGAGCCCCGTTCCCGCGACCGACACGCCTCGCCCGGCTCGCGCTCCTCGCTGCGGCGCTCGCCGTGCCGACCACCGCCTACGCCGATTTCCGCCTCTGCAACCGCACCGGCAGCCGGGTCGGCGTCGCCGTCGGCTACAAGGACGCCGACGGCTGGACCACCGAAGGCTGGTGGAACGTGGTGGCCAACAACTGCGAAACGCTGATGCGCGGGCCGTTGGTCGCGCGCTTCTATTACATCTACGCTATCGACTACGACCAGGGCGGCGAGTGGGCCGGAAAGGCCTACATGTGCACGCGCGACAAGGAGTTCACCATCCGCGGCATCGGGGACTGCCTCGCCCGCGGATATAACCGCACCGGCTACTTCGAGGTCGATACCGGCGAGCAGAAGAACTGGACGGTCCAGCTCACCGAACAGGGTCAAACCACGCCCCCCAAGCCGCAGGCAAACGAGACGAAACCGGGAACGCAAGGCAAATGAGACGGCAGCGCCGGACCAAGATCGTCGCAACTTTGGGTCCGGCCTCCTCCGACCAGACGACGATCGAGCGTCTGTTCGTCGCCGGCACCGATGTCTTCCGCATCAATATGAGCCACACGACGCACGAGGCGATGCGCGCCTACGTCGCGGCGATCCGCGCGATCGAGCAACGCCACGGCCGCCCGATCGGAATTCTGGTCGATCTGCAGGGGCCGAAGCTTCGGCTCGATACATTCAAGCAAGGCGGCACGGATCTCGCCATGGGCTCGAGCTTCGTACTCGATTCCGACCCCAGCCCCGGCGATGCGACCCGCGTCCACCTTCCCCATCCCGAGATTCTCTCGGCACTGGAGCCTGGCCACCGGCTCTTGATCGACGACGGCAAGGTGCTTCTGGTGGTGACGGAGGCGACGCGCCAACGCGCCGTGACCCGGGTCGAGGTCGCGGGCCGCGTCTCCGATCGCAAGGGCGTGAGCCTGCCCGACACCATTGTCGCACTCGCGGCGCTCACGCCGAAGGATCGTTCCGACCTCGAAGCGGCGCTCGATACCGGCGTCGATTGGATCGGTCTCTCCTTCATCCAGCGGCCCGAGGACGTGTCCGAAGTGAAGAAGATGACGCGAGGGCGCGCCGCGCTGCTCGCCAAGATCGAGAAGCCGCAGGCGGTGAAAAGTCTTGTGGAGATTCTGGAGCAGTCCGATGCCCTGATGGTCGCGCGCGGCGATCTGGGCGTAGAGATGCCGCTCGAGCGCGTGCCCGGGCTGCAGAAGCAGATCATTCGCGGTGCGCGGCGTACCGGCAAGCCGGTCGTGGTCGCGACCCAAATGCTTGAATCGATGATTACCGCGCCGGTGCCGACCCGCGCCGAGGTCTCCGACGTCGCCACCGCCATCTACGAGGGCGCCGACGCCATCATGCTGTCGGCCGAATCGGCGTCGGGCCAATATCCCGTCGAGGCGGTCGAGACCATGAACCGCATCGCCGAGGAGGTCGAGCGCGACCGCGGCTACCTCACCGAGATCGAGGCCCAGCACGCACGGCCCGAAGCGACCGGCGCCGATGCGATTGCAGCCGCCGCCCGTCAGATCACCGAGACGCTCGATCTCGCGGCGATCCTGTGCCTCACCAGCTCGGGCTCGACCGCACTGCGCGTGGCGCGCGAGCGTCCGAAGCCTCCGATCGTGGCCTTATCGCCCAAACTCGCGACCGGGCGCCGGCTCGCGCTGGTGTGGGGCGTGCATTGCGTTGTTACCGAGGATGCACCCAATATCGATCACATGGTCGCCCGCGCCTGCCGCATCGCCTTCCGTGAAGGCTTCGCCAAGACCGGCCAACGGGTGATCATCGTCGCCGGCGTGCCGCTCGGCACACCCGGCGCCACCAACATGGTGCGGATCGCCTTCGTCGGAGCGGACGATGCGGGAGCCGATTGACGAGGATTCGAGAACTCGCGCCAGAATTAAATCTCGCGGCCTTCGATCTTCACTTCGAGCTTCTTGACCAGCTCCGGGATCGCCTTGAAGTTGGGATGGATCGCGAGCGCGCGGCGGAACGCATCGAGCGCTCGTTTGTCCTCACCGATGTCCTGCAGGATCACCCCCAAGCCGGCCAGCGAACCGTAGTGGCGCGGCTCGCGCGCGAGCACGATACGCAGATCGGCGAGCGAACGGGCGACATCCTTCTTCAGGTAATAGACCGTGGCACGTTGGGCGAAGGCCTCGGTGAATCCGGGCTCAAGCTCGATCAGCGCGTCGAGCAGCGAGATCGAAAGATCGTAGTCCCTCGCCTCGATCATGCTGCGCGCCCGCCCGATCAAGAGATCGACGGTGTCGCTCCCCGATTGCAGCAGGGCCGCCTCGATCTTCTCTTCTACGATATGCGCGATCTCGGCATTGGGCGCGCGCTTGAGGGCTTCGAACAGCCCATCGAGCCGCGCTGTGCGATCGAGCTTGGTCGGCCGCACCAGGCGCTTGGCTTCCGCTTTCTTCTCCGGCGCCGCCTGACGGGGAGACGAAGACTGGGCAACAGCGCTGCCGGACGCCGCCGTGGAGAGCGCGACGGCTGCCGCAACCATCATGGAAAAGAATCGAAACGACCGCATGAATGAATTTTAGGCTGCCAGACGGCCGTCGCAAAGAGCGGAATTGAGGCAGACTTCGGACCGGCGCCGTGCCGCGTGCGCCGCTTCAGCCCTGGCGCGCTTTGAACCGGCGCTGGGTCTTATTGATGATGTAGACGCGCCCCTTGCGCCGCACCAGGCGGTTGTCGCGATGGCGGCCGCGGAGCGAGCGGAGCGAATTGCGAATTTTCATGGCTGTTCCCGTACTGGCGTATTTCCGGATGGTGGGCGCGACAGGGATCGAACCTGTGACCCCTACCATGTCAAGGTAGTGCTCTTCCGCTGAGCTACGCGCCCCGCAGGACGCTTCCTATATCGGCTCGACCCAGGGGGTGCAAGCGAGGCCGGCTCAGGCCGCGAGCATCCGTTCGACCTCGTTGACGAGGTCCTTCAAGTGGAATGGCTTGGAGAGCACCTTGGCGTCTTTCGGCGCCTCGTTGGCGGCGTTGAGCGCGACCGCGGCGAAGCCGGTGATGAACATGACCTTGAGGTCCGGATCGATCTCGGTGGCGCGGCGGGCGAGCTCGATGCCGTCCATCTCCGGCATCACGATATCGGTGAGCAGGAGCTCGAAGGGTTCCTCACGCATCCGCTCATAGGCCGAGCGACCATTATCGAACGAGACCACCTCGTAGCCGGCGTTGGTGAGCGCCCGGACCAGGAAGTTGCGCATATCGTTGTCGTCTTCGGCGAGCAGAATCTTGGGCATTGCCCCGCCCCTCCTTCCCGGGCTTACTCGAAGGCGTTCAGACCCCACCATATGCAGGCATGCGGGTAAATGTGCGGTGAAGGCGGATAGTTACCGGAACGGACTTCACAACCGCCCTATAGCCCGCGCAGAATGCAGGTCCAGGAGCGCCCGCGCCGACCCTCGATTCCCGGAGTGAACGTCAAACCCAGTCATGAGCCCACGTATCATCGACGAGCTCGATCCCCCCTTCGAGGTGGTGGAGCCCGCGGCGCTCTCGGGGCCGGTGGTCTGCAATTCGCCGCATAGCGGACGCGCCTATCCGTCCGGATTTCTCGCCCAGAGCCGGCTCGATTTGCCGACGCTCAGGAGGTCGGAAGATACCTTCGTCGACGAGTTGTTCGCCGACTCGGTCGCCTATGGCGTACCGCTGATGCGGGCGCATTTCCCGCGCGCGTTCCTCGACGTCAATCGCGAGCCCTACGAGCTCGATCCCCGCATGTTCGAAGGGCGCCTGCCGGCCTTCGCCAATACGCGCTCGCTCAGGGTCGCGGGCGGGCTCGGCACCATAGCGCGCGTGGTCGGAGACGCGCGCGAGATCTACGACCGCAGGCTTCCGGTCGACGAAGCGCTCTCCCGCATCGAACTTTATTACAAGCCCTATCACCGCGCCCTGCGCCGGTTGATCGTGAACGCCCAGAAGAGCTTCGGCCTCGCCGTCCTTATCGATTGTCACTCCATGCCCTCGAACGCGAGCGGTCGCGACGAGCGCCCGCGCGCCGACGTGGTGCTGGGCGACCGCTACGGCACCAGCTGCGTTTCCGACGTGACCGATGTGATCGAGGAGAGCTTGCGCGACCTCGGCTATGCCGTCCTGCGCAACAAGCCCTATGCCGGCGGCTTCATCACCGAACATTATGGCGACCCGGCCGCCGGTCTTCATGCGGTCCAGGTCGAGATCAACCGGGCGCTTTATATGGACGAACGCTTATACCGCAGGTCACATCGGTTCGAGGCAGTGCGAACTGATCTCGGCCGCATGGTCGCGCGCCTGACTGAGGTCACCGCCCAGGGCATGGAGCCGCTGCGCGACGCCGCGGAGTGACGGCCCTTGGCCACCCATCGCGTTCAAAGAAAGAGGCCGCTTCGCGGGAGCGAAGCGGCCCAAGTCTAGGGAGGAAACGCCCAAGGAGGGCGACGGTAACGCGACGCCATCGCGTTATCGCGTTGCACAAATATACAGTGCACCGCAAAATGCGCAATAATTTAGCTATGCACGGATTTTAGACCTGCCATGCGCCTACTGCATGGAGGGTGACCGGCTATGCCGCCAGCGGTTCAGGAACCTCGGACGGCAGCTTCCCGAACCGGATCGCGCGCGCGCCGATAAACCAGGATCGCCAGCGTGAGGATCAGAGCCTCCACCGCGAAGGCCGCGCGATAGGCATCGACCGGATAGACCCCGCCTGGTGCATCAAACAGGCTGATCACTGCTCCGGTGGCCGCCTGCAGCATGAACACGCCACTCATGGTGCCGAGATTCATCAGCGTGAGGCCACGCCCGACGAGCTCGGGCGGAAACAGCGAACGGCCATGCGCCGTCACCACCGGGGTATAACTCGTGGCGAGCCCGAACAGGACGAACCAGGTGATGAGCGCACCGCTTTCGGGCCGCCCGACCGCCACGAGCCAAAGCAGTGCTGCGACGGTCGCAGCCGCGCCGAGCAGGACCGGCCGCTTGTAGCTCGAAAACAGTCGATCGGCCGGACCCCAGGCGAAGCTCGCCAGCACATTGACGATCGCCAGCACCAGTAAGGTTTCGCCGCGCTGCTTGAGATCATAGCCGTGCACATGCGCGAGGTAAGGTCCGCCCCACAGCCCGAGCATGGTCACGAAGATCGAATAGCCGGCGAAGTGCATGGCAAAGACCGGCGCAAACGACGGGACGCGCGCGACGTCGATGAGCCCCCTGATGCTGTCGCGCAAGCTTTCGGATTTGCGCGTTCTGACGCCGCCCGGCGGATCGTCGCGCGCGATGACATAGACGAGAACACCCACCAGCGCCGCGATCGCCGCGACGACGAGGAAACTCGCGCGCCAGCCGATCGCTGCCGTCGCCAAGGCGAGCGGCGCGGTCGCGCCGAGTACGCCGAGACCCGAAAAACCGAGTTGAATGCCGACCAGCATGGAGAAACGCTCGGGCGGGAACCAGCGGCTGTAGATGGTGAGCGGCCCCATGAAGAAACTCGAGCAGCCGAGACCGATCAGGACTCTGCCGAGGACAAGCAGGCTCGCGGACGAGGCGGTTGCGAACACGATCACGCCCGTGACCGCGATCGCCATCGAAACCGACATGGCCAGGCGCGGCCCCCAGCGGTCGATGGCGACACCGAGCGGGATCTGCGCGCTGGCGAAGCCCAGAAAAAACGCGCTCGAGAGCAACCCGATTCCGGCGGCGCCGAGCCCGATATCGCGGGCAAGATCGGGCGCGATCACGCCGATCGAGTTGCGCAGGAACTGGCTGACGATGTGGATCAAGCACATCGCCGCGACCAGCAGGATCACCGTGGCGGGCCGAATGCCGCTCGCACGCCCTCCCGCTCCTGCCTCATCGACGCGCATGTCTCCCCCATCCAGGCGCACCGATGCGCAGCCGGCGACGAGTGCCACGCCGGCGGCAATCCGGCAACTTGGCCGCTCCCAGAGCAGCGTTGCCGCGGCGTCGTGGCGCAGCTAAGAGAAGCCGGCCGGAGGACGAGAATGACGGCGGTCGATTTTGCGACTTTTGTCGACGAGCTCGCGACCGTCTCGGGCGAGGCGATCCGTCCGTTCTTCCGTACCGCGCTCGGGGTCGAGAACAAGAGCCACACCGGTGTCTTCGATCCGGTGACCGCCGCCGACCGTGCCGCCGAAACGGCGATGCGGATGCTCATCCGCAAGACCTTCCCGGCCCACGGCATTATCGGCGAGGAATTCGGCGACGAGCGACCGGATGCCTCCTATGTCTGGGTGATCGATCCGATCGACGGCACCAAGTCCTTCATCTCCGGCATGCCGGCCTGGGGCACCTTGATCGGTCTTCTCAAGGATGGAGCGCCCGTTTACGGCATGATGCATCAGCCCTTCATCGGCGAACGCTTCAGCGGCGATGGGGCGAGCGCGCGCTATCGCGGGCCGGCCGGCGAGCGGCATCTTTCCGCCCGACCCTGCGCGGGCTTGAACGAGGCGGTGCTGTTCACCACCAGCCCACTGTTGATGACGGAGCAGGAGCGCGGCCAATTTCAAAAGGTCGAGCGGGCGGTGCGGCTGTCGCGTTACGGGGGCGATTGTTACGCCTATTGCATGATCGCCGCCGGCTTCGTCGACCTGGTGATCGAGGCAGGCTTGAAGCAGCACGATATCGTCGCGCTTATCCCGATCGTCGAAGGCGCGGGCGGGATCGTGACCGACTGGAACGGCGGCCCGGCAACGAAGGGCGGACGCATCCTCGCCGCCGGCGACCGCCGCGTGCACGCGGAGGCGTTACGACTGCTCGCGGCCTAGCGCGCGATCAGCAAAAGTGGGTACCGGTTTTGCGGACGCAATCAAGCTTGCGCAGATTGCGTAAACTTATCTGCGGTACGCGCGCTAACTTATTAATCTGGCGCATTTTCTTACGGCGAACCGGTTCCCTCTTCGCCGGAAAATGCGCTAGACCTCAGCGATAGAGCGGCGAGCCCGGGACCAGCGGCGAGCCCGGTATAAAGGCGTCGAAGGCCGCCCAAAACTGGGCGCGAA
>JAUSIF010000308.1 GCA_030648135.1 Xanthobacteraceae bacterium | reverse complement strand
GATGCCGTGACCTTCCGGGTGCCGCAGATCGGCGACCGGCATGCAGTCCACATTGATGCCGAGAGGAAGCAGCTCGGCCGCGATGAGAAGCGCGCCGAGCCGGGCCGCCGCGAGCGCGCGGGCGGAATCGCGCGCATAAAGCGCGCCGAAATCTCCCGCCGGCGGAAAGCCTTGCCAATGCGGGGGCTGCAAACGCTGCACGCGCCCGCCTTCCTGATCGATCAGCACGGGCGCGTCGGCGCGTCCGACGATGGCGCGAAACTCGTCGGTGAGCCGGCGCACCTGATCGGGATTCTCGATATTACGCAGGAACAGGATCAGGCCGAACGGCTCGGCCTCGGCAAAGAAGCTCCGCTCGTCCGCGGAAAGACGCGGGCCGGCGCAGCCGAGGATGCAGGCGCGGGGCATGGCGCGGGGTAGATGCGGGCCCGCTGGGCGTCAAGATCGCCCGCGCGGCCGTCCACCTGTTCGAAGGAATCAGCTCAGTTGCGCTGGACTACGCACTCGCCGCCCGCGTTCTTCAGGCTCTGACAGAGCGTGGTCGCCTGGTTGCGGGTCTGATACGGGCCGAGTTGGGCGCGGTAGAACACGCCGCGGTCGCCGAGATCGACGCGCCGGATGGCCGCCGACTGGCCGGCGAGCACGGCGGAATATTTCGACTGCAACTGCAGCCAGCTGGCCTGGGCGTCGGCCTCGTTCTTCTGCGAACTCACCTGCACGACATAGCTGCCGGCGGGCGGCGGCGTGTTCACGGCCACGATCGGCGCAGGGCCGCGCGGAGCGGCCGGCGCCGAAGCAATTGCTTGCGAGGAAGCTGCCGCCGCGGGCATCGAGGGCTGCGGACTGGTGATATCGGCCCACGGGTTGTTCGGGTTCTGCGCCGGCGCGGCGGTGCGGGTGGCGCGAGCGGCGGGCGTCGGCACGGACTCGGGCGCCGCCGGCTGAGCGGACTGGGAGGCGTAGGAATTAAGTGGAAGCGGCTGGGACCCGGGGGACGCAGGCGCCGGGGTGCCGCGTGGGGTGCTTCCGGTCACGCCGCTGCGGGCTTGATCGCCGACCACGCTGCCGTCGGCGCGCACGCTGACGGTGCGCACACGCTTAGGCTCGGTCGGCGCCGGGCTCGCCTGCGAGGAAGAAGGAATGGCTTGCGACCCCGCGGCCACCGCGGCCGGGCGGGCGCCCTGACCCTTGGTGCCCTCGATGGGCTTTTCCTCCCGCGACACGATGCGCTCGCCCGCTGGACGGTCGCCGCCGATGCGGTCGTAGATCTGTTTCTGGCCGGGCGCTTCCGCGCTGGCGGGCGCGGGCACCATCTTGCTCGGTCCGGATTCGGATTTGATCATCTTGGGTAACGCGCCCGCGAACTTGGAACCGAACAAGGCGCGATAGGCGAAGACGCCGGCTCCCGCGATCAAGACGAATGCGAGCGTCGCGGCCAGGAGCATGAACCAGCGCCGTCCGGAGCGATGCGGTGCGTCCACATAGACCTCATCGCCGTGCGCCGGGAGGTAAGCGTCGTCGACATAAGCGGGATCGTAATCGGAACCCCGGTATTGGTCAGGGGCACCATCGTCATAAGCCGGTTCGGCGGGGGCCTGGCGAGCGTAACGGGGATCGGAAGGAGCGTCCTGATCCTGCTCGGAATAGGCCTGTTGATCCCGTTCGTATTGGGCCGGCGCTCGTTCCGCGCGAGCAGGCGCGTATCCGCCATCACCGTTGCGGCGCGCCACCGCGGGCTGGGCATATTCCTCGCGTTCCTGGCGCGTATCGCGGCCGCCGCGATAGGCATAGGTCCCGCGGCCATTGCCGCGCGGGGCCTCGGCGTGACGCGGATCGTAGGCGTCGTCGTAAGCCGGCTCCGGCGCGCGCGTAGGTTCGGCCGGCCGCCGCCGGTCCTGACCGCGGCCGTCATAACCGCGGATATCCTGAACGCGGGTATCTTGGCCGCGGGCATAACGCTGACCACTGCCGTTGCCGGCGGTCCGCGTATCGTTCGGACGGGTATTGGGCGCGAACTCCGCGAACGGATCCTCTTGACCGATCAGGCGGGCGAGCTCGGCGAGCGGATCCTCGCCGCGACGGACGCGAGCGACCGCCCCGGACTGATGTGGCTGTGTGTGCTCCTGGCCCCGTCGGGACCTGAACCTGCTGTCGTCGGTCATGTGTTCGGACCACTCTCCGACGAACGCCGCGCCAGTATACTTAGGGGCGTCATCGCATTTCCTCGAGAGCCCCCACTCCGAGGACCGCAAGACCGGAGGCTAACACCGTAGCCAACCCGTAGACCAGAGTCAGACGGGCCAAGGTCAATTCTGGATCATCCCGGATAATGAAGCGTAAATGTGGCAAATCGTTACCGCGGTTCCAGTGACTGTGGAGCTCGCCGGCCAGTTCGTGCAGGAAATACGCGACCCGGTGCGGCTCGTGCGATAACGCCGCAGCCTCGGCGAGGCGCGGCCATTGGGCGATGCGTTTGACGAGTTTGCGCTCGCCCTCGTCGGTGAGCCGGTCGAGCGCAGCCCGATCGAGGCTCGCCGGCTCCAAATCGAGGCCGGGCAGCGCCTCGCGCGCATTGCGGATGACCGACCGGCAGCGGGCGTGCGCATATTGCACGTAGAAAACCGGGTTCTCCCGCGACTGCTCGATCACCTTGGCCAGGTCGATATCGAGCGCGGCGTCGTTGTTGCGAAACAGCATCATGAATCGCACCGGATCGGGCCCGACCTCGTCGACCACTTCCCGCAACGTCACGAAATCCCCCGCCCGTTTCGACATCTTGACCGGCTCGCCCGCGCGCAACAGGCGCACGAGCTGGCAGAGCTTCACGTCGAGCGAAACCTTGCCCGCGCTCAAGGCGGCCACCGCCGCCTGCATCCGCTTAACATAGCCGCCGTGGTCGGCGCCCCAGACATCGATGAGCGTGGTAAATCCGCGTTCGAGCTTGTCCCGGTGATAGGCCATGTCGGCGGCGAAATAGGTGTAGCCGCCGTCGGATTTCTTGAGCGGACGGTCGACGTCGTCGCCGAAGGCGGTCGACCGGAACAGGGTCTGCTCGCGGTCCTCCCAGTCCTCGATCGGCGCGCCCTTGGGCGGTGGCAGGCGGCCTTCATAGATATGGCCCTGGCGGCGCAGCGCCTCGATGGTCTCGGCGACGCGGTCGGTGTTGCCCTCCGACAACGAGCGTTCGGAGAAAAATACATCGTGGCGGATCGCGAGTGCTGAGAGATCGTCGCGGATCATCGCCATCATCGCCTCGATCGCCGCCGCGCGCACGACCGGGAGCCACTCGGATTCGGGACGGCCGAGAAGCTTGTTGCCGTGGCGCTCGGCTAGCGCGCGGCCGACCGGAATGAGATAGTCGCCGGGATAGAGGCCTTCGGGGATGGCGCCGATCTTTTCGCCCAATGCCTCGCGGTAGCGTAGATAGGCCGAGCGCGCGAGCGCATCGACCTGGGCACCGGCGTCGTTGACGTAATATTCGCGCGTCACCTCGAAGCCGACGAAGGCGAGCAGATTGGCGAGCGCGTCGCCGAACACCGCGCCGCGGCCGTGGCCCACATGCATCGGCCCGGTCGGATTGGCCGAGACGTATTCCACATTGGCCCGCTCACCCTTGCCGAGATCGGTGCGGCCGAAATCCTGGCCGCTCTTCACCGCGGTGCGCAGTACCTCGAGCCAGAGCGCATCCGCGAGCGAGATATTGATGAAGCCGGGTCCCGCCACCTCGACGTTTTCGACCTGCGGCAGTTTCGCGAGCTCGGCCGCGATCTTCTCCGCCAGCGCGCGCGGTTTCAGTCCGAAATCCTTGGCCAGCACCATCGCCGCATTGGTGGCGAGATCGCCGCGGCTCTCCTCGCGCGGCGGTTCGACCACGATACGGTCGAGATCGGGCGCGCGCGCGAGCTTCTCCTGCTTTGCAAGCGCGGTGACCGCGGCGCGCACGTGACCGGTGTAGAGCGCGAAGAGATTCATGCGGGATTCCGGGGTGGCGCGGCCTAACGCAGTTCGGGAGTCGAGTCAAAGAAACGCTTGTGCGCGTCGAGTGCGAAATTATCGGTCATGCCGGCGATGAAATCGGCGATGCGGCGGGCGCGGGCGTTGGCGTCCTCGGCGGCGAGCCCCTTGTTCCATTCCGGCGGCAAATCCTCGATGCGTCCGCGGTAATGCTCGAACAGCTCGTGCAGCACGCGTTGCGCAGCGCCCATGATTTCGAGCACGCGGTCGCTCCGGTACATGCGGCGAGTGAGAAAATCCTTGATGGCGCGGTCGGCTTCCACTATCGCGGCCGAGAAGCCGACCATCGGTTTGCCGGCGCCGCGGATGTCGGCGATCGAACTTGGGCGGAGCGCGCTCACGCGCCGGTCGGTCTCCACGATCACGTCGTCGATCATGCGTGCGATCAGCCGGCGGGTGAGCTCGTTGACGAGGCGCGGACGCTCGATCTCGCCGTAGCGCGCCCTCACCTGTTCGAGGACGGCGCCGAGGAGCGGGAGACCCGCGAGCTCGTCGACCGGAAACATCCCGGCGCGGAGCGCATCGTCGAGATCGTGGGCGTCATAGGCGATGTCGTCGGCGATGGCGGAAATCTGCGCCTCGGCGCCGGCGAAGCTCCAGAGTTCGAGGTCCTGTAGTTTCGAATAAGCGGTGAAGGCGTGCGGCACGCCGCGCTCCCGATAGGAGCCGAGCGGCCGGCCGGCGCGGTCGCTGAGCGGCCCGTTGTGCTTGGCGATGCCTTCGAGCGTCTCCCAGGTGAGATTGAGCCCGTCGAATTCCGCGTAGCGGCGCTCGAGTTGGGTGACGACGCGCAGCGTTTGCGCATTGTGGTCGAAGCCGCCATGGGCGCCCATGCATTGATCGAGCGCCCGCTCGCCGGCATGGCCGAAGGGCGGATGGCCGAGGTCGTGGGCGAGCGCCAAGGCTTCCGCCAGGTCCTCGTCGAGGCCCAGCGCGCGGGCGAGCGCGCGGGCGATCTGCGCCACTTCGAAGGTGTGGGTGAGCCGGGTGCGATAATGGTCGCCCTCGTGGGAGACGAACACCTGGGTTTTGTGCTTCAGGCGCCGGAAGGCGCTCGAATGGATGATGCGGTCGCAGTCGCGGCGGAAGTCGTTGCGCCGCGTGCTTTTGTCCTCGGCATGCAGGCGGCCGCGCGAGCGCGCCGGATCGGCCGCAAAGGGAGCGCGTTCCCTTCCTCCGGTCACGGCCATGGATTTCGCCCTTGAATTGACACTCCGCCATGGACACCTAACTATCCTTCGGGCTGCGATTCAACGGCAGCCTGCGGAGACCGGAAATGGACGCACCGACCGTGGTCGTGACCGAACGCGCGGCTCGCCGGATCGCCGAGATTCTGGGCGGCGAAGCGGCTGCCTCGGTGCTGCGCGTCGCCGTCGAGGGCGGCGGCTGCTCGGGCTTCCAGTACCGCTTCGAGGTCGAGCGCGGCAGCGCGCCCGATGACCTCTTGATCGAGCGCGCCGGCGCCCGGGTCGCGATCGACCCGGTCTCGCTGCAATATCTGGCGGGATCGCAGATCGACTTCGCCGACGAGCTGATCGGCGCCTCGTTCCGGATCGACAATCCGAACGCCACCGCCTCCTGCGGCTGCGGCACCAGCTTCGCGCTGTAATTTTGCTTTCCGTCGTCCCGGCCAAGGGAGCCCGCGAAGCGGGTGAACGCGGGGCAGGACAGTCGGAATTCGCTGATGACGATCCCGGCTCTCGCACTTCGCGCTCGGCCGGGATGACGTTAGGATATGAGCGATGCGCATCGCGACCTTCAACGTCAATTCCATCCGTCAACGGGTCGAGCCGCTCACGCGCTGGCTCAAGGAACGCGCGCCCGACATCGTTTGCCTGCAGGAGATCAAGTGCGTCGACGACGCCTTCCCGCGCGGGCCGTTCGCGGACCTCGGCTATAACATCGCCGTCCGCGGCCAGAAGACCTATAACGGCGTGGCCTTGCTCTCGAAGTTGCCGTTCGACGAAGTGAAGAGCGGATTGCCGGGCGACGATGCCGACGACCATGCGCGCTTCCTCGAGGCGGTGGTGTCGGTCCCGAACGGCGTGGTGCGGGTGGCCTCGATCTATCTGCCCAACGGCAATCCGGCGCCGGGCGAGAAATACGACTACAAGCTCGCCTGGATGGACCGGCTGATCGATTTTACCCGCGCGCGCCTGGATCTGGAGGAGCCGCTCATCCTCGCCGGCGATTTCAATGCGATCCCCGCGCCCGCCGACGTGCACGATCCGAAATTATGGGAAGGCGATGCGCTGTTTCTGCCGGAGACGCGGGCGAAGTTCCGCGCCCTCAGCCAGCTCGGGCTCGTGGACGCGGTGCGCGCCGTGAGCGACGATGCCGGCCTCTATACGTTCTGGGACTATCAGGGCAACGCCTTCTCGAAGAACAACGGCATCCGCATCGATCATCTGCTGTTGTCGCCGCCGGCGGCGGATAAGCTCGCGCAGGCCGGCATCGACCGTCCCATGCGCGGCGGCGAGAAGCCTTCCGACCATGTGCCGGTGTGGATCGATCTCGACATATAGTTGTCATTCCGGGCGAGGCGTGGACGCCGAGACCCGGAATTCATGAACACTGCGCATCGATAGATTGCACTGGCTGTGTTCATGGATCCCGGCTCGCGCTCGCCCGCTGATGCGGGCTCGCTTGGCCGGGATGACAGGCCGAGGAAATCAACGCTGCTTCTTCATCCACTGCTCGAGATACACGAGCGCGACCGTGCGCTCGTCCTCGGCCGCGCGCGCGAAGGCGGCGTCG
>JAUSIF010000302.1 GCA_030648135.1 Xanthobacteraceae bacterium | reverse complement strand
CCCGAATTGCGCGAGGCCTGCGAGGACGTGGTGCTGAACCGCCGCGCCGACGCGACCGAGCGGCTGCTTTCGCTCGCCCAGCGTTTCAAAGGCGGCGGCATGGAGAAGCGCGAGGCCGATCTCGCCTGGCGCGAATGGCCGGTGGAGAAGCGGCTCGAGCACGCGCTCGTCCACGGCATCACCGATTTCATCGTGGCGGACACGGAGGAAGCGCGCAAGCAAGCCGTCCGCCCGCTGGCGGTGATCGAGGGTCCGCTGATGGCCGGCATGAACGTGGTCGGTGATCTGTTCGGCTCGGGAAGAATGTTTTTGCCGCAGGTGGTGAAGTCCGCCCGCGTCATGAAACAGGCGGTCGCCTATCTCAATCCGTTCATGGAGGAGGAGAAGCGTAAAAGCGGCCTCGAACAGAACAAGGCCGCCGGCAAGATCGTGCTCGCCACCGTCAAGGGCGACGTGCACGACATCGGCAAGAACATCGTCGGCGTCGTGCTCCAGTGCAACAATTACGAGGTGATCGATCTCGGCGTGATGGTGCCGGCGCAGAAGATCCTGGATACGGCGCGCGAGCTAAAGGCCGACATCGTGGGACTCTCCGGCCTGATCACGCCCTCGCTCGACGAGATGTGCCATGTGGCGGCCGAGATGGAGCGCGAAGGCTTCGAGCTGCCGCTCTTGATCGGCGGCGCCACCACCAGCAAGGTGCATACGGCGGTGAAAATATCGCCGCGTTATCAGCGCAGCCAGGCGATGCACGTGATCGACGCGAGTCGCGCGGTCGGCGTCGTATCCAGCTTGCTCAATCCCGAAAATCGCAAGCGCGTGTTCGCCGAAGTGCGCGACGAATATGCCAAGCTCGCCGAGAAACACGCCCGTTCCGTGGACGACACGCAACGGCTGCCGATCGGGGAGGCGAGGGCGAAACGACTGGCGCTCGATTTCTCGAGCTATGCGCCGCCGAAGCCGGCTTTTCTCGGCGCGCGGGTGTTCGACAAATACGACCTCGCCGAGCTCAAGCCCGTCATCGACTGGTCGCCGTTCTTCACCACCTGGGACCTGCAGGGCCGCTATCCCGCGATCCTCGACGATCCCAAGTTCGGAGTGGCGGCGCGCGGGCTCTATGCCGACGCGCTCGGCATGCTGGAGAAGATCATCGCGGAAAAATGGCTCACGGCGCGGGCCGTCATCGGCTTCTGGCCGGCGAACGCGGAGGGCGACGATATTGTGCTTTTCAAGGACGACAAGCGGCGGCAACGCCTCGCCGTGCTCCACAGCCTGCGCCAGCAGATGCACAAGCGCGAGGGGCGCGCCAATATCGCGCTCGCCGATTTCGTCGCGCCCGTTGCAAGCGGCGTCGCCGATTATGTGGGCGCCTTCGTGGTCACCACCGGCATCGGCGAGGCGGAGAAGGGCGCTGCGCTCAAGACCGCCAACGACGACTATTCGGCGATCCTGTTGAAGGCGCTCGCCGACCGTCTGGCCGAGGCTTTCGCCGAGCGCCTGCATCAGCGCGTGCGCAAGGAATTCTGGGGCTATGCGCCGGACGAGAATCTCACCAACGCGGAATTGATCGCCGAGAAATACCGCGGCATCCGTCCGGCGCCGGGCTATCCGGCCCAGCCCGACCATACCGAGAAGGAAACGCTGTTTCGCCTGCTCGACGCGGAAGCCGCGATCGGCGTGAAGCTCACCGAGAGCTTCGCCATGTGGCCGGGGGCGGCGGTCTCGGGACTTTATTTCTCGCATCCGGAAAGCGCCTATTTCGGCGTCGGCCGCATCGACCGCGATCAGGTCGAGGATTACGCCAGGCGCAAAGGCTGGAGCATCGAGTTGTGCGAGAAATGGCTGGCGCCGATCCTCGCCTACGACCCGGCGCGCGTATTGCGCGAGGCGGTCTAGGCTCTTTGGAATTTTTCAAAAAAACGCCGAATTGGAACCGATCTAAACTATTGATTTTACTTGACAATTTTATACAGATGCCGTCGT
Source organism: Xanthobacteraceae bacterium (assembly GCA_030648135.1). Classification (GTDB taxonomy): domain Bacteria; phylum Pseudomonadota; class Alphaproteobacteria; order Rhizobiales; family Xanthobacteraceae; genus JAUSIF01. Next base: position 2,995 of record JAUSIF010000302.1, on the reverse strand, counting down.
TGGAAAGACGATGGGCAAAGGCGCTGTTCGGCGCCGGCGGTCCGCCCTAGGCGCCGGCGCGGCAAGAAACTTGAAGGGAGAAGACCATGAGCATGGTGAGCAAAAGGGCCGCGGCGTTAATGGCTTTCTCAGTCTTGCTGTTCTGCTGCTACGGCGTCCCGCAAGCCGGCGCCCAGGAGGTTGCGCTCACGATCACAATCAAGAATCATCGGTTCCAACCGGCGGAAATCAAGGCGCCGGCGGGTAAACCGATCAAGCTCACCGTGAAGAATGAAGATCCGACGCCGGAGGAATTCGAAAGCAAGGCGCTTCGAGTCGAAAAAGTGATTGCGGGAAACAGCGAAGGCGTCTTCAACCTCAGGCCGCTGCAGCCGGGCCGTTATCGCTTCGTCGGTGAATATAACGAGGCTACGGCCCAGGGTCATCTGGTCGTCGAATAGGAATCATCGTGCTCGCAGCGCTCATCATCGTCTTTCGCGAAGTCATCGAGGCCGGCCTGATCATCGGCATCGTGCTCGCCGCCACCAGGGTCGTGGCATATCGCGGCTGGTGGATCGGGGGCGGGGTCGCCGCCGGGACGCTCGGCGCCTGCATCATCGCGGTGTTCGCGGGCGCGCTTACGGCCGCCTTCGCCGGCTTCGGGCAGGAATTGTTCAATGCCGCGATCCTCGGCGTCGCCGTCATGATGCTGACCTGGCACAATGTCTGGATGGCGAGTCACGGCAGCGAAATCGTCGCGGAAATGAAAGCGGCGGGCGAGGCGGTGGTGACGGGCAAGAGCACGCTGTTGGCGCTCGCCGTCGTGGTCGGCGTCGCGGTCTTGCGCGAAGGCTTCGAGGTGGTGTTGTTCCTCTATGGCATCATCGCTGCCGAGGGCGGCCAGGGTACGGGCGTTTTCATCGGCGGCCTGGCCGGGCTCGCGCTCGGTGCGGCGGTGAGCGCGCTCACTTATTTCGGGCTGCTGAAAATTCCAAGCCGGTATCTGTTCGCGGTCACCAGCGTGATGATCGCCTTTCTCGCCGCCGGCCTGGCGGCGCAGGCGATCGCATTCCTCGAACAGGCCAACGCCATAACCGTACTCGGCAATATCCTCTGGGACAGTTCGGACATTCTGTCGGATACCAGCCTGTTGGGCCGGATCTTGCACACGCTCATCGGCTATACCGACCGGCCGACCGGGATGCAGGGGCTCGCCTATCTCGCCACCCTCGCCGTGATGTACGGCTTGATGAAGGTCGCGGCGCCCACGCGGCAAGAAGTTTCCTACCGGCGATAAAAAGGCCGCCCCGAAGGGCGGCCTTCCGTTCTTGCAAATCGATTGCAAGCGTTCAGATCACCGGGTTCCAGGTAATCGGGATGAGCCGGTAGTTATTTCCGTCCTTTTCCACATAGCCCGCGGACGGGAACGGGAAGTGAAAGCCTTGGATCAGAGCTTTTTCGGCGGAGGCCATGTCGTAGAATTTTTTGCGCGTCTCGGCGGCCTTGAGCGGGTCGACGTCGTACATCACCTGCCAAGTGGGATTGCGCAGGAACAGGTGCGGGATATTGGTGACATCCGATTGCACAAAAATCTTGGCCGATCCCGAAGCAACGACGAACGAAGTGTGACCGGGCGTGTGGCCGGGCGTGGCGATCGTTGTGAAGCCGGGAATGATCTCCTTCCCCCATTCGTACTTCGTCACCTTGTTCTCGAGTCCGGTGAAGGTCTTGCGAATGCCCGGGTAGACTGATTTGGTATAGCCTTCCGGCAGCTTGTTCATCTCCGCGTCGCTCATCCAGTAGGCCCAATCGAGCGCGGGCACCAAGATTTCCGCGTTCGGGAATGCGAGCCCGCCGTCCGCGGTCCTGAGCCCAAAGACGTGGTCCTGATGCATGTGCGAGATGATGACGGTATCGATCGACTTCGGATCGATTCCGGCGGCGGCAAGATTTGCCGGAAGTTGCCCGACCCTGCCCTTGGTCTTGGCATGCATTTCAGGACCGTACCCGGTGTCGATGAGCACGAATTTCGGACCGGTATTGACGACGATCGGCGTGAACGGAACGGTTACGGTTTCCGTGGGCTGAAACGCAGCGGCGAGCGCTTTTTGGGCTTCGGCCTTCGGATGATTTTGCACGAATTGATCAGGAAGCGGGAATGTGGCTGCTCCGTCGGTGACGACGTTGATTTCGAAGTCACCGACCTTGTAGCGATAAAAACCGGCCGCCTGCTTGCCGGCCATGGGCGCGGCAGCGCGGGCGGGCATGGGCATCATTGCCGGTGCGAGCGCGGCGGCGGTGAGCGCGGTCGCGCCCGCGAGCATGGTGCGACGGGTGAGTTTATTCATGGCGTTTCTCCCTGGATATTGGCCCCGTTGTTTCGAGGCGCATTTATATGATGAAGGTGAGCAACTTTAACGCTTCGTGCCGCATGGGCGCAATCGCGGGCACGCGACCCGTATAGAGACTAACCATCGACACCGCGCCTTATTCCATGGGGTCCGTTGAAGGCCGCCGGCAAGAACGGTCGCACTCGCGCCGCGGGCGGGGACTGGACCCGCGCCGGGCGATCCGCGATGATCCCGTGCCCACCCCGTTCGGCCAAGGAATACCCGGCGAACCGCATTCGACTGTCCGAGGCAAACCTTGGTCCTCATCGTAACGAGCCGCTGCCCATTTCCACGCCCCGATCCCTTCGTTGCGGGCGCGAGCCCGTGGCGCGCCATCCGCCGCAGCCGAGCCGGCTGATCCGGAGCGAAAGAGGAAGTCATGGCTACGGGCGTGCAAAGGAAGATCGGAATCTTGGCGCTCGCGAGCCATCCGGGGCTGCTGCTCGCCGTCTTCACGGCCGCGATCTTCGTCTCGGCGGCGCTCTTGTTCGCGGTGCAGCCGCTGTTCACCAAGATGGTGCTGCCCAAGCTCGGCGGCTCGCCCGCGGTCTGGTCGGTCGCCATGGTTTTTTTCCAGGCGACGCTGCTCGCCGGATACGCCTATGCGCACTTTCTGACGAGGCATC
>JAUSIF010000299.1 GCA_030648135.1 Xanthobacteraceae bacterium | reverse complement strand
TGCACGATGCCGTAGAGCGCGCGGCCCGCGGACGCTGCAAAGGCGCGCTTGCAGCGCTCGGCCCAGGCGAGCGAAAGCCGCATCGCGCGCTCGACCTCCCGATCGGGCGCCGGCAGCTTCACGCATTCGTCGAGCTGCATGAAAATGTCGGCGCCGAGCAGGCGCTGGATCTCGATGGCGCGCTCGGGGGAAAGCTCCACGGTGGCGCCGTCGAGATGGCTCTGGAAGGTGACGCCCTTGTCCTCGACCTTGCGCAGTTTCGCCAGCGACATCACCTGAAAGCCGCCGGAATCGGTGAGGATCGGATGCGGCCAGCGCATGAATTGGTGCAAGCCGCCCAACGCCGCGATGCGCTCGGCGCCCGGCCGCAGCATCAAATGATAGGTATTGGCGAGCACGATATCGGTGCCGGATTCGCGCACCGCGCCCGGGAACATGGCCTTGACGCTGGCGGCGGTGCCGACCGGCATGAAGGCGGGGGTGCGCACGATGCCGTGCGGCGTCGCGATCTCGCCGCGGCGGGCGCCGCCGTCGGTGGCGAGTAGTGAGAAGCAAAACAATTCTACGCCGCCTAGTTCAAGCGACAATCTTGTTGTCACTTCACTCGACGAAGCGAGCGTCGACGACGAACATTTATGGGCGCTCTCTTGGTAGAGGGTCCGGCTTCCAGCTCGCCGGAGCGGTGAATCATAGCAATGTCAATCAAGGGTCTGCGTCCAGCTCTGGCGCTAATCACTCCGATTTCAGTATCCCCTCGATTCAATATCCGCTCACGTGCGGCGATCTCTAGAAAGCCGGAGCGGGTGATGCCGGAGCGTACGGCGGCGCGGTCGATTTCCGAGAGCAGGTTCTTATCGAGCATCACGTTTACACGCTCGCGCGCGCCCATGGCAGCGGGCAAATCGACCGCAACAAGCAGGACTGAGGGTCGTCGCGGGATGTGACCTCCCTTGACCAATGCATCAAGCGCGCTTGGCGCAGGAAGAATATAGCCGCGATCGGCAGCCTCTGCCGCGTAAAGTGCCAGCGCCTCGCGCGCGCGATCGGGTGCATCACTCAGCGTATCAGCTTCAGATACACAGCCAGGCAGATCGGGGAAGACGATGCTCACTCCCGGCATGTTGTCACGGTCGATGATAGCGATATAGCTGCGCATGACTTCCTCTCGTCACTTGATCCAACCAGCCGCTTTTGCGATGGCGCGAGCTGTCCCGGGCTTCAAGTCTCGCCGGCCATGCACCGGCACGATAATGATTCCCTTGCGGCCCGGATGGTGAAAAACGTGATGCGAGCCGGATATTCGGGACAATTCCCATCCTTCCGCCCTGAGCTTGCGGATGATCTTCTTCGGATCACGCTCAGTTCTCATTCGTGTGTATTATTACACATTATCGCATGGCCGTCAAGAGTAGCGTGTGTATTAGTGTGTATTATGTGTTGCGGCATCAGGAAAGAGCAAACAGGCATCGCCATAGGAATAGAAGCGATAGCCGGTTTTGATCGCATGCGCATAGGCGCGTTGCATGCGCTCGAGCCCGGTAAAGGCCGCGACCAGCATGAACAAGGTCGAGCGCGGCAGATGGAAATTGGTGAGCAATAGATCGGCGGCACGGAAGCGATAGCCGGGCGTGATGAAGAGCGCGGTCTCGCCGGAGAAGGGCGCGAGGCGGCCCATTTCGTCGGCCACGCTTTCGATGAGACGCAAAGCCGTGGAGCCGACCGCGACAATGCGCCCGCCCCGCGCGCGCGTTGCATTGAGCGCGGCGGCGGCAGCGGGCGAGATTTCGCCGCGCTCGGGATGCATGCGGTGCGCGCCGGTGTCTTCGGCCTGCACCGGCAGAAAGGTGCCGGGGCCGACGGCAAGGGTGATGTTGTGGACGGCGACGCCGCGCGCCGCCAGCTGCGCCAGCAATTCCTCGCTGAAATGCAGCCCCGCGGTCGGCGCCGCCACCGAGCCTTCGTGCTTGGCGAACACGGTCTGATAGTCGATGCGGTCGCGCTCGTCGTCGGCGCGGCGGGCGGCGATATAGGGCGGCAGCGGCATGTGGCCGAGCGTTTCGATCGCCTGCTCTAGCGCGGGCCCGTGAAAATCGAAGCGCAACAGCACCTCGCCGCCCTCGCCCTTTTCCTCCACGGTGGCGTCGAGCGCGCCCAGGAGACAGACGCGCGCTTCGTGGCCGAAGCGGATGCGGTCGCCCGCGCGCAAGCGCTTCGCCGGCTTCACCAGCGCGCGCCAGCGATCGGCGCCGACGCGCACAATCAGCGTCGCTTCGATTTGCGCGCGCGCCTCTTCGCGCACGCGCTCGCCGATCAGCCGGGCCGGGATCACCTTGCTATCGTTCACCACCAGCGCATCGCCGGAGCGCAAAAGATCAGGCAGATCGCGCACGCCGCGATCCTCGAATTCCGGCGTGGCATCGGGCCGCACCACCAGCAAGCGCGCCGCGTCGCGCGGAACGGCGGGGCGGAGCGCGATGCGCTCGGGCGGCAGATCGTAATCGAAAAGATCGGTGCGCACGCTTTATTCCAGAATCCTGTTGTTCGGGCACGTTTCCGAACGTATATCTATCGCCTAGCTATCAGAAGTTCCCAAAACAGTCGGACCGCCGCCATTCAAGGAGAGCGCAGGATGTCACGCGTCGGTTTTTCCTTTGCGATCATGCTCATTGCCGGCCTCATCGCCTCCACCGCGGCCTACGCGCAGACGACCCCGCCGGCCCCCCCGGGCACGATGGCGGTACCCCCAGAGCTGGATGCGACAATCAAGAAGGACATGAAGGAGCGGTCGGAAAAGCGGAAGCAGCTCGCCGCGATGCGCGCCGAATGTAACAAACAAGCGAAGGAACAGAAGCTCGGCCCCCTCAAGAGCAAACAATTCGTCAAGGAATGCATGGCCAAGTGAAAACGGCCGCTGCATTCCCTCTCCCCCCGCACGGTAGAGAGAACTAGCGCAGCATCTCGATGACTGGAGACAATCATCCCCTCCCCTGAAAGGGGGAGGGATAGGGAGGGGGTCGTCGCTCCATTGAGATGTTGCGCCGCTGCCGACCCCCACCCGGTTTGCTTCGCAAACCGACCTCCCCCTTTCAGAGGGAGGTGAACGTCAAGCGTGTCGCCGCCTGCACGGTCAACTCGATCATGCTCTAGCCGTCCGCCGCGATCCGCGCACTCACGATCTTGTCGGGGTCCTTGACCGGCTCGCCGCGCTTGATCTTATCGACGTTCTCCATGCCCTCGGTGACCTCGCCCCAGACCGTATATTGGCCGTTGAGAAAGGGCGCGTCCTCGAAGCAGATGAAGAACTGGCTGTCGCCGGACTCGGGGCTCGAGGAGCGCGCCATGGAGACGGTGCCGCGCACGTGCTTCTTGGCATTGAACTCGGCCTTGAGCTTGTGGCCGGAGCCGCCGGTGCCGGTGCCGTGCGGACAGCCGGTCTGCGCCATGAAGCCTTCGATGACGCGGT
>JAUSIF010000281.1 GCA_030648135.1 Xanthobacteraceae bacterium | reverse complement strand
TACCCGGCGTGGTCTATGGCGAGAAGAAGCCGCCGGTTTCGATCTCGCTCGACGCCGCCGACATCACCCACCGGATCTATGCCGGCCATTTCCTCACCACCGTGCTCGATCTCGAAGTCGACGGCGAAAAGCAGCGCGTCATTCCGCGCGGCTTCCAGGTCGACCCGGTGCGCGACCGGCCGATCCATGTCGATTTCCAGCGTCTCGGCGTCGGTTCCATGGTGCGCGTCCATGTGCCGGTCAAATTCATCAACCACGACGCCGCGCCGGGCATCAAGCGCGGCGGAACGCTCAACATCGTCCGCCACACGATCGAGTTCCATTGCCCGGCCGACGCCATTCCGGAATCGATCGCCGCGGATTTAACCGGCCTCGAAATCGGCAATTCGCTCCATATCTCGAAGATCGCCTTGCCCGACCGCGTGCGCCCGGTGATCCGCGACCGCGACTTCACGGTGGCGACGGTCGTGTCCTCGTCGGGTTACATCGAAGAGCAGTTGCTCGCCAAGGCCAAGGCCGAGGCCGATGCCGCCGCCGCAGCCGCCGCCGCTGCTGCCGGTATCGTGCCCGCCGCCGAGGGCGTCGAGGGCGCCGTGCCGGTGGAGGGTGCGGCCGCGCCGGCGGAGGGTGCACCCGCAGCGGCCGAGGGCGTGGCTGCTCCGGCAGCGAAGTCCGAAAAGGCCAAGCCCGAGAAGGCGAAGCCCGAGAAGGCCAAGCCCGAGAAGGGCAAGAAGGAGTAGCGGCGCAATCGACCGCGGCCGCGGAGGCTGCCCATGCTCCTGTTCGCAGGGCTCGGCAATCCGGGGCCGCGCCACGCCGGCAACCGGCACAATATCGGCTTCCACGTCGCCGAGACGATCCACCGCCGTCATCGTTTCGGCCCGTGGCGGCGGCGCTTCCACGGCGAGACGGCCGAAGGCGAGATTTCCGGCGAGCGTATCCTGATCCTGAAGCCGATGACCTTCATGAACGAATCCGGCCGCGCGGTCGCCGAAGCGCAACGCTTCTTCAAGATCGCGCTCGACGATGTCGTCGTCTTCCACGACGAGCTCGATCTCGCGCCTGCCAAGGTGCGGGTGAAAACCGGCGGCGGCAATGCCGGCCACAACGGCTTGCGCTCGATCACCGCGATTTGCGGCAATGACTATCAGCGGGTGCGCATCGGCATCGGCCGCCCGCAGGACAAAGATCTGGTCCACGCCTATGTGCTGACCGATTTCGCGAAGAGCGAGCGGCCGTGGGCCGCAGCCGTGTGCGACGCGATCGCCGACGCCATCGAGTTTATGGTCGCCGGCCGGCCCGAGGAATTCCAAAACCGCGTGCATCTCGCGCTCTCGGCGCAGGGCTTCGCCGGCCCTGCCGGGCTCGGGTCCGGCACGCCGGCGGCCTGAGCAAGTTCCGGCGGAGCGAAGATGGGCTTTCAATGCGGCATCGTCGGCCTGCCCAACGTCGGCAAGTCGACGCTCTTCAATGCCTTGACGCAGACCGCGCTGGCGCAGGCGGAAAATTATCCGTTCTGCACCATCGATCCGAACGTGGGCGAGGTGGCGGTGCCGGACCCGCGGCTCGAAAAGATCGGCAACATCGCCGGCTCCGCCGAGATCGTGCCGACCAAGCTCACCTTCGTCGACATCGCCGGCCTGGTGCGCGGCGCCTCCAAGGGCGAGGGGCTGGGCAACCAATTCCTCGCGCACATCCGCGAGGTCGACGCCATCGCCCATGTGCTGCGCTGCTTCGAGGACGCGGACGTGACCCATATCGAGGGCGGCGTCGATCCGGTGCGCGACGCCGAGACGGTCGAGACCGAGCTGATGCTCGCCGATCTGGAGAGCCTCGAGCGCCGCGCCGAGCCGCTCGAAAAGCGGGTGCGCGGCGGCGACAAGGAATTGGCCGCGAGCCTGGACCTCGTGCGCCGCGCTATGGCACTCCTCGCCGACGGCAAGCCCGCCCGCTCGCTTGCGCTGAAGCCGGAGGAAGAGCGGGAATTCCGCCTGCTCGGCCTGCTTTCCGCCAAGCCCGTGCTCTACGTCTGCAACGTGGACGAGGCCGCGGCCGCGACCGGCAACGCCTTTTCCGCGCAGGTCGAGGCGCGGGCGAAGGGCGAAGGTGCGGCCTGTGTCGTCATCTCCGCCAAGATCGAAGCCGAGATCGCCGTATTGCATGCTACCGAACGCAAGGAATATCTCAGTACCGTCGGCCTTTCCGAGCCCGGTCTCGATCGCCTCATCCGCGCCGGTTATGCGCTCCTCGGTCTCATCACTTTCTTCACCGCCGGTCCGAAATCCGCCAATGCCTGGACCGTCGTGCGCGGGACGCGGGCGCCGCAGGCCGCCGGCGCCATCCATACCGATTTCGAGAAGGGCTTCATCCGCGCCGAAACCATCACCTGTGAAGATTATATCGCGCTCGACGGCGAGGCCGGCGCCCGCGAGGCCGGCAAGCTCAGGCTCGAGGGCAAGGACTATATCGTCCAGGACGGCGACGTGCTGCACTTCCGCTTCGCGACGTGATACGCGAACCGCATGCCGCGCTTCTATTACGAGGATTTTGAGCAAGGCTCGGTCGAGATGTTCGGCTCGCGCACGGTCACGCGCGAGGAGATCGTCGGCTTTGCCGCCGAGTTCGACCCGCAGCCGATGCATCTCGACGAGCAAGCGGCCCGCCGCACGCCGCTCGGCGGGCTCGCCGCCTCGGGCTGGCACTCCTGCGCGATCATGATGCGTCTCATCGCCGACGGATTCATCCTGGAGTCGAGCTGCATGGGCTCGCCCGGCATCGAGGAATTGAAATGGCTGAAGCCGGTGCGGCCCGGCGACCGGCTGAGCGCGCGCCGCACCGTGCTGGAGACGCGAGCCTCCAAATCGAGGCCCGCGATGGGTTTCGTGCGCTTCCGCTTCGAACTCGTGAATCAGAACGGCGAGACGGTGGTGGAGCAGACCAATTTCATCATGTTTGGCCGCCGCGCGCCGGAAGTCTTGCGATGAGATTTTTCGAGGACATCGGGATCGGCGACCGGCGCGAACTCGGGCGGCACAGCTTCACCGCCGATGACATCAAGCGCTATGC
>JAUSIF010000275.1 GCA_030648135.1 Xanthobacteraceae bacterium | reverse complement strand
TAGCGTCACCGCGACCGTGCCCCTGGTCTCGCTGGGGAACGCATATTTGACGGCATTCGTTACGAGCTCGTTCACAATGAGCCCGAGGGAAATCGCGCGATCGGCCGGCAGGGGCTCGCTCTCGATGTCGGTTTTGAGCGCAATGGAGAGGCCATTTTCTTTTTGCACTGACTCGATCAAGTCGCGACACAATGCCTCCAGATAGGTCGCCGCATCGACCTCCTCAATCGCATTGGTTTCCTGAAGCATGGAATAGAGGCGCCCGAGGGCGGCGATGCGGTGCGATACCCTCTCAAGCGCCGCCTTACCCTCGCCGGTCTTGTGGTTCCGCGCTTCGAGGCTGACGATGGAAGCAATGATCTGCAGGCTGTTTTTGATCCGATGGCCGAACTCTTGCAGCAGCGTCGCGATACGCTCGCTAGCGATCGCGTGCTCGCGCTCAAGCCTCACGCGCTCGGTGACGTCTTCGATCGCCAGGAGGATCAGTTGTATCTTGTTGCCAGGCCGATAAACCTTACGCGCGTTGAGGCACATGACGCGCTGGCCGATCGACGGGAAGAACTGGTCGACTTCGAAGCCCTCGAATGTTCTATCGCCGGAAATGATGGTCTCGATCGCGATGCGGAGCTTGGGAATGTCCCACTCTCCGTTGCCGATCTCATAGAGCTTTCGCCCGACCGTATGCTCTGGCGCGACTGAGAATTTGTCGCAGAAGGAACGGTTCGCAAACCGGACCGTCAGGTCGGGCTCGAGCACGAGCAGGCCTTCACGGATCGTCTCTACGAGATCCAGGGGGTCGACTTCGCGCATGGCCGGCTCCAGCGTACCTTCTGCTGACGGGGCGCATCTTCGACAGCAAGAATACGATCCTGCCAGAGAGGCCACCTCCGCCTCCCGCCAGTCCTGATAATGAGCAAATTGTGTGTGTTGTCGGTAATGTACATTACCGATACGGTGGAAACTTCATTTTTCCGGGTATGTTTTGGGAAGGTGAAAAGCGACGCGCGTCCGCACCAACTGATAACATTCACACGATGCCTTCGTCAGGCCCTGCCGATTGAGTATCGTGACTTGCCTTCGGCCGCGCGCAATCAAACCGGCAGCTTCCAACTCCCGGGCAGCATTCGTAATGGTAGGCCTCTGCACGCCCAGCATTTCGGCGAGCAGGTCCTGAGTGATCGGCAGCACGTCTTCGTCAGCGCGATCACGCATCATGAGCAGCCAACGCGCCAGCCGCTGCTTGAGGCTGTGCGCACCGTTGCACGCTACCGACACCATGACCTGCTCGAGGAAGGCGTGGACGTAAGCGTACATGAGACTTCGGAAGGACGGCATCGACCCCATGGCGCGTGTGAACGCCGCGCGCGACATTCTTGCTGCGCTCCCCGGGATTTGGACGAGAAGCCGGATGGAGGAACTCTTGGCACCGAAGACGGCTTGCACGCCGGTGCAACCCTCCCGACCGATCGTTGCCATCTCGATGATACTGCCGTCCGAATAAACCGCCACCACCGAGACGACACCGCTGTCGGGGAAGAATACATGGTCGAGCGAACTATCAGCGTCCATCAGGACCTGCCCGCGTTGGCATGCAATGTGTTCAAGCTCCGGCATAAGCTGCTTGAGATTGCGGGCTGGCAGGGCGAGTAAAAGCCGATTGCAGGGCCAATTTGGTAAAACGTTCATACTCTTAAACCGTTCCCGGTTCGCGTTGGTTCCAACAGGAAGCGTGTTGTGACGCCATTTTATGGTTCTCCGGTTCAGCACTAGGACTCTGGAATGTATCCGACAAGGGTCATGAACCGGCATTTACCGGCCACTGCTTTTCCGACCAGTTTTTTTTGGATTCCTTGCCGACGCCCCGCCGCTCCGCGATTGATCGCAGCACTTCCGCTGAAATAAGCGGCGCCGCTCAGGATTCCTCGTCGCGCATATGGTCGAGCATGCGGCGGCATTCGCCGAGTTCATAGAGCGTCGCCTTGAGCAACCGGATCGCCTCCGGCGTGAGCCGCGGGTTTTCGCCGGCCGCGAGCGGATGCGCCCGCGCGCCGGCGCCATGGCGGCTTCCGGCGAGCGGCTCGTGCGGCGCGGAACCAGACTGGCGGAACGGAAACGGCGGAATGTCTTCCTCCCCTGCCGGGGAGGACCCCGACGGCGCCCGCGGAATCGGGACCTCGACCACCCGTGGCAGCTCGGGCGTGGCCCCGCGCGAGGATCTGAGCGTGGGCAACAGGTCGAGAATACCGGCGCCGGTTCCCCGCGCCGCCGGCTCTCCACGTTCGCGCTCCGCGCCAGGATGGCCGCTATCGGGATAGGCCGGAATGGAGCGCGCCGCTTCGCTCTCCACCGCCTGCCCGACCGACTGCACGTGGCGCACGCCCTGCTCGCGCAGGATCTGCTGCACGCCGCGGATGGTATAGCCCTCGCCATAGAGCAGATGGCGGATGCCGCGCAGGAGATCGACGTCGTCGGGCCGGTAATAGCGCCGGCCGCCGCCGCGCTTCAGCGGTTTGATTTGCGCGAACCGCGTTTCCCAGAAGCGCAGCACATGCTGGGGCAGATCGAGGTCTTCGGCGACCTCGCTGATGGTGCGAAAGGCGTCCGGCCCTTTCTCCACATCCGCTTCCTACAACGCTATCGACGTTGCAACAGCTCTCAACGTTTCCTGCCGTCGTGACGGTCGTTGATCCGACTCTTCAGGATGTTCGAAGGCTTGAACACCATCACCCGGCGCGGCTCGATCGGAACCTCCTCGCCGGTCTTCGGATTGCGTCCGATTCGCCGACCCTTTTGTCGCACGATAAAAGAGCCGAACGAAGACAGCTTCACGTTTTCACCTTTGGCGAGGCTGTCGGTAATCTCATGTAACACCAGCTCGACAAGTGCCGCCGACTCGGTGCGCGAGAGCCCGACCTTTTGATAGACCACCTCGCTCAAATCCGCACGTGTAACCGTTTTTGCCGCCATCGCCGTCTCCCCCCGCCGTTTCGGCAATGCAACTATCATTCTGAATTTCAAACGATATTCGGCTCAGGCGGCGCGGTCAACCAGACTCACCAGCGGATCAGCGCCGAAGCCCAAGTAAAGCCTCCGCCCATCGCCTCCAACAGCACGAGGTGGCCGGGCTTGATCCGCCGGTCGGCGCAGGCATCGGCCAGCGCCAGCGGGATCGAGGCGGCCGAGGTATTACCGTGGCGATCGACCGTGGAGACGACCTTTTCAGGCGCAATGCCGAGTTTGTGGGCGCTGCCGTCGATGATCCGCTTGTTGGCCTGATGCGGCACGAACCAGTCGATATCCTTGGCTCCATACCCGGTCGCCTTGAAGGCGTCCTCGACCACGTCGGTGATCATGCCGACCGCGTGGCGGAAGACCTCGCGCCCCTCCATGCGCAAATGCCCGATGGTACCGGTGGACGACGGGCCGCCGTCGACATAGAGCTTCGAGCGATAGCGCCCGTCCGAGCGCAGATGGGTGGTGAGCACGCCGCGGTCGGTGCGCTGGCCGGGCTGCTCGGCCGCCTCCAGCACAATCGCCCCGGCGCCGTCTCCGAACAGCACGCAGGTGCTGCGATCGTTCCAGTCGAGGATGCGGGAGAAGGTCTCGGCGCCGATCACCAGCGCGCATTTGAAATCGCCGGCGACGAGAAAGCGGTCGGCGGTCGCGAGCCCGAACACGAAGCCCGAGCACACCGCCTGCAGGTCGAAGGCGGCACCACGGGTGATGCCGAGCTTGGCCTGGATCGTCACCGCGCTGGCCGGAAAGGTCTGATCCGGCGTCGAGGTCGCGAGCACGATCAGATCGACCGCGTCGGCGCTCATGCCCGCATCGGCGAGTGCGGCACGCGCCGCGGCGAGCCCGAGGTCGGAGGTGGTCTCGCCCGCGGCCGCGATTCTGCGCTCGTGGATGCCGGTGCGCTGGACGATCCACTCGTCGGAGGTATCGACCTTGCTGGCGAGCTCCTGGTTGGTCATCACCCGCGCCGGCAGATAGCCGCCGACGCCGCGGACGATCGAACGCCGGATGCTCACGACACGACCTCGCCGGCAGCAGCCGAGTGCATCCGGATTTCCGAGCGCGCGAGACTTTTACCGATGCGCGCGACCAGCTCGTGGCGGGCGACGTCGTAGCCGAGATCGATGGCGCTCGCAAAACCTTCCGCGTCGGCGCCGCCGTGACTCTTGACCACGACGCCGTTGAGACCGAGGAACAGCCCGCCGTTGACCTTGCGCGGATCGACCTTTTCCCAAACCATGCGCAGCGCCCCGCGCGCGAGCAGATAGCCGAGCCTGGCTCTGAGGGTGCGGCTCATGGCGGAACGCAGATACGCGGCGAGCTGGCGCGCGGTGCCTTCCGCCGTTTTGAGCGCGATATTGCCGGCGAAGCCTTCGGTCACCACCACGTCGACGGTACCCTTGCCGATATCGTCGCCCTCGACGAAGCCATGATATTCGAAATCGCGCAGATCGAGCTCGCGCAGGATGCGTCCCGCCTCGCGAACTTCCTCGACGCCCTTGATCTCCTCGACCCCCACATTGAGGAGGCCGACCGTCGGCCGCTCCAGATCGAACACGATCCGCGCCATGGCGGCGCCCATGACCGCCATGTCGACCAGCTGATGCGCGTCGGCTCCGATCGAGGCGCCGAGATCGAGCACGATGCTCTCGCCGCGCAGCGTCGGCCAGACCGCGGCGATCGCCGGCCGGTCGATGCCGGCCATGGTCTTCAGGCATAATTTCGCCATCACCATCAGCGCGCCGGTATTGCCGGCCGAGACCGCGAGGTCGGCAGTGCCCTGCTTCACCGCTTCGATGGCGAGCCACATGGAAGAGCGCCGGCGGCCATGACGCAGCGCCTGGCTCGGCTTCGCATCCATGCTCACCGCGACGTCGGTATGCACGATCCGCGCGACCGGCTCTAACCGCGGCTGCTCGCTCACCAGCGGATCGAGAACGGCCCTGTCACCGAACAGGATGAATTCCGCATCGGGATGCCGGCCGGCCGCAATGGCGGCGCCGGGCACGGCCACGGCCGGGCCGTGATCGCCTCCCATGGCATCGAGCGCGATACGCACCGGTCGGGTCATTCAAGGAGTCGGGGGCCTGGCGGCCCAGCCTCACGGGTGGCGGATTGCCCGGCCTAGGCCGGTGCCGGGCGACAATACCGCTTCGCGCCGGGGACACAACAGCCCGCAATTGACCGTCGGAATTCAGCCCTTTTTGTCCTTGCCGGCTTTGAGTTTTTCGAGCGCCGCGAAGGCCGTGGGCCGCCCGGCGGCCTCGCTTTCGGGCGGCGGGGTGAAGACCGCGCCCGGCTTGCACGGATAGGGGTCGATCGCGAGCGCCAGGAATTCGGCGACCACCGCGGCGAGATCGATTTTGCCCCCGATCAAGGGATCGGGCGCGCCGGCTTGGCCGGCATCGATGGCTCCTGCTCTGTCCGACGTCAACCTCTCGGCCGGCACGAAGCGCAGCGAGATCGGTTCGACGATCGCTTGGTCGAACGGCTCCAGGCTGACCACGCAGGCCTGCCGCACCGTCGCCTCCAGCGTGCCTTCGACCATGGCGCCGCCGCGACCTTCGGGCACGAGGTTCAGCCGCGCCACCAGTCTGGGCACGGCAAGGACGCCAGCATGGCGGGCGAGCGAGGCGCGGTTGGTCTCCTCGGGCACGAGTTCGAGGTCGATGCCCTGTTCCGGCAAATCGGCGACCATGACCGGATGGGTCCAGGCCAGCTCGTCAGGCATCGGTCAAGCTCCTTAGCGCATTTTCTGGCGAAGTGGGAACCGGTTCGCCGTAAGAAAATGCGCCAGATTAATAAGTTAGCGCGCGAGCCGCAGATCAGTCTACGCAATCTGCGCAAGCTTGATTGCGTCCGCAAAACCGGTACCCACTTTTGCCGATCGCGCGCTAGGGCGGCGGAAACACCGGCGCGCCGCCGGCGATCGTGGCGGCATCCTGCCCGGCCAGCGCCCGATCCGCATTCCGCACGTAGCCCGCCAGCCGCCGCGCCACCGCTTCGGCGCCGCCGCCAGCATAGACATTGCGGTGAAGCGCCGCGGCAAGTGCCGTATCGCCGGGCTCGGCGAGCGCTGCTTCATAGGCGCCGGCGCGGCCATAGAACGCCTCGCCCATGGCGCGCATCTTGCGCGGCACCGCCAGGTCGCCGATGCCGAGCTCGCGCAGGCTCGCGTCCATGTCCTCGAAGAACAGGTCGAACACTTCCTGGCTGATCGCCCGGCTGGCTTCCGGTTCGCGCGCGAGCCGCCGGAACAGGAGATGAATGTGCAGGATGATGAGCTCGAAACGGCCCTCGACCGTATCGGGCACCGCCAACACGGTATAGAAGATGGGTAAACGCGCCTGCGTCACGATCGCGCCATAGAGCCGTTCGATGGTCGCCTGCCGTTCTCGGCGTTGACCGCGGCGCAGGAACATGGCTCGCATCCCGGACGGACCGCCGGTCGGAGCGACCTGGCGTTGCGTTTCCGCCATGCGCGGGGTAATTGAGGCGCGGGGCCGTGACAAGTCTGCTGAGGCGAGAAAATCGGATGGGTTACGGACCGCTTCGCAACCCGCTCGGCCGCGCCTTCTGTCGGATCGCCGCGGCGGCCGGCCTGTCCTTGTTGCTCGCCGGCTGCTTTGGCACCACTTATCAGCGCGGCTATGTGTTCGATCAGGCCCAGCTCGAACAGGTGCCGATCGGCGCCAGCCAGGAACAGGTGCTGCTCGTTCTCGGCACTCCCTCGACGATCGCGACCGTGAGCGGCGAGGCGTTCTATTACATCTCGCAGAAATCGGAGAAGAAAGTCGCTTTTCTCAAGGACGAGGTGGTCGACCAGCGCGTGCTCGCGATCTATTTCGATCAGGGACGCCGCGTCGAGCGGGTCGCCAATTACGGCCTCAAGGACGGCAAGGTATTCGATTTCGTGAGCCGGACCACGCCGACGGGCGGCCAGGATCTCAGCTTGCTGCGGCAGATCTTCGGTGCCTCCATGTTGCGTATCACGCCCAACCAGTGATCCGGACTTGGTGGACGAGAACGGCCCGCGGCGGAAGCGCGGGCTGTTTCGTTCGGATCGCACGCGTTCAGTGCGCCAGGATCGCGAGCAGCAGCAGCGCCACGATATTGGTGATCTTGATCATCGGATTGACCGCCGGGCCGGCGGTGTCCTTGTAGGGATCGCCGACGGTGTCGCCGGTAACGGCGGCCCTGTGGGTCTCCGAGCCCTTGCCGCCGTAATGGCCATCCTCGATGTATTTCTTGGCGTTGTCCCAGGCGCCGCCGCCCGAGGTCATCGAGATCGCGACGAACAGCCCGGTGACGATGACGCCCAACAGCAAAGCGCCGACCGCCGAGAACGCCGCCGACTTACCCGCCGCCCCGCCGCCGGCGATCCAATAGACCAGGAAATAAACCACCACCGGGCTTAGCACCGGCAACAGCGAGGGCACGATCATCTCCTTGATCGCGGCGCGCGTGAGCATGTCGACGGCGCGGGAATAATCCGGCCGGTCGGTGCCGCGCATGATGCCGGGCTTCTCGCGAAACTGGCGGCGCACCTCTTCCACGATGGCGCCGGCGGCGCGGCCGACCGCCCTCATGCCCATGGAGCCGAACAGATACGGCAACAGGCCGCCGAACAGGAGGCCGACCATCACGTACGGGTTGGTGAGCGAGAAATCGAGGCGCACGCCCTGGAAATAGGGAAACTGCGCGGCATTCTTGATGAAGTAATCGAGGTCCGAGGTATAGGCCGCGAACAGCACCAACGCGCCGAGACCGGCCGAGCCGATGGCATAGCCCTTGGTCACGGCCTTGGTGGTGTTGCCGACGGCGTCGAGCGCGTCGGTCGACTTGCGCACCTCTTTCGGCAGGCCCGCCATTTCGGCGATGCCGCCGGCATTGTCGGTCACCGGCCCGAAGGCGTCGAGCGCGACAATCATGCCGGCGAGCGCCAACATGGTGGTGACCGCGATGGCGATGCCGAACAGCCCGGCCAGCTGGTTGGTCACGATGATGCCCGCGATGATGACGAGCGCCGGTAATGCGGTCGCCTCCATCGACACCGCCAGCCCCTGGATGATGTTGGTGCCGTGGCCGGTGATCGAGGCCGACGCGATCGACCGCACCGGACGGAAGCCGATGCCGGTATAATATTCGGTGATCCACACGATCGCACCGGTGACGAGGAGACCGACCGCTCCGCACCAGAACAGCTTCTCGCCGGTGAACGCCACCCCGCCGGTGGTCTTCAGTTCGGCGCCGAAGCCGATCAGCAACTGGGTGACGATGGCGAGTGCCGCGAGCGAGAGCACCGCCGAGGCGATCAGACCCTTGTAGAGCGCGCCCATGATCGATTGGCTGCGCCCGAGTTTGACGAAGAAGGTGCCGGCGATCGAGGTGAGGATGCAGGCCGCGCAGATGGCGAGCGGATAGATCAGCATCGCGTACAGCACCGGCTGGCCGGCAAAGAAGATCGCGGCCAGCACCATGGTGGCAACCACGGTCACCGCATAGGTTTCGAACAAATCGGCTGCCATGCCGGCGCAGTCGCCGACATTGTCGCCGACGTTGTCGGCGATGGTGGCGGGATTGCGTGGATCGTCCTCGGGAATGCCGGCTTCGACCTTGCCGACGAGATCGCCGCCCACGTCGGCGCCCTTGGTGAAGATGCCGCCGCCGAGACGGGCGAAGATCGAGATCAGCGAGGCGCCGAAGCCGAGCGCCACCAGCGCATCGACCACGACGCGGTCGGAGACCCGATAGCCGAGTCCGGCGGTGAGCAGGAAGAAATAGACCGAGACGCCGAGCAGCGCCAAGCCCGCGACCAGCATTCCGGTGATCGCACCCGAGGTGAAGGCGAGCTCCAATCCCTCCGCCAGCGACTTGGTGGCGGCCTGGGCGGTGCGGACATTGGCCCGCACCGAGACGTTCATGCCGATGAAGCCGGTCGCGCCCGAGAGCAGCGCGCCGATGGCGTAGCCGACCGCCACCAGCCAGCCCAGGAACCAGCCGACAATCAGGAAGATGACGGCGCCGACCACTCCGATGGTGAGGTACTGGCGGCGCAGATAGGCTTGGGCACCCTCGCGGATCGCCGCCGAAACCTCCTGCATGCGGGCGGTACCGGCATCGGCAGCCATCACCGACTGGATCGCCCAGACGCCGTACACGATCGAGGCCAGGCCGCAGGCGATGATCAGCCACATAGCAATCATGGATTCCACCTCAGGTTCGGGTTCGATTTTGCAGGAAGCTTTCCGGTGAACGCGCACGGCGCTCGCGGCAACCCCGGCGCGCTCCCCTGGGGCGCGAGGCGGCGCGGACATTGCCAAAGATGCCCTGCCGAAGCAATGGTTTCCGGCCGCTGCCCCGGTATTTTCGCGGCTTATCCGCAAGCATCAGAAATGGCTGAACGAGGTGCGCGCGAGCGCGAGCGGCCGGCCGTCCTCCGCGAGCACCTCGACCCCCTCGCTCGGCTCGATGCGGCCGATCGCGGTCAATTCCACGCCCGCGCTTTTTGCCGCAGCCTGGAACGATGCCAGCCGTTCGGCAGGCACGGTGGCTAGAATTTCGTAATCGTCACCGCCGGTGAGCGCGGTCTCTGTGAGCGAGGGCTCGGCGGCGAGCACCATCCTCGCCGCGGGAGAGAACGGCACGCGCTTCACCTCGATCTGCGCGCCCACGCCGGAGACCGCGGCGAGCTTCATCAGATCGCCCACCAGTCCGTCGGAGACATCGATCGCCGCCGAGGCATGCTCGCGCAGCGCGCTCGCAAGCGCGAGCCGCGGCTGCGGCAACAGATAGCGCTCGGCGAGATGCGCTTTCGCCTTGCCGTCGAGCTTGGCGAAGACCGGACGCTTCGGCTCGCGCCGCAACAGGAGCCCGAGCGCGGCGTCGCCGATGCTGCCGGTCGCCACCACCGTCTCGCCCGCCTTCGCGCCGGCGCGCCGGACCATCGCGCCATGCGGCACAAAACCGAAAGCGGCGATGGAAATCGTCACCGGTCCCGGCGTCAAATCGGTGTCGCCGCCGAGCAGCGGGCAGCCATAGGAATCGGCATCGGCGCCGAGCCCGCGCGCGAAATCCGCGAGCCAATCCTCGCCGATATCCTGGGGCAGCGCGAGCGCGAGCAGGAAGCCCGCCGGTTTCGCTCCCTTGGCGGCGAGATCGGAGAGATTCACCCGCAGCGCCTTCTTCGCCACCGCATCGGCCGCGTCGTCGGGAAAGAAATGCACGCCGCCGATGATCGCATCGGTCTTGAGCACGAGGTCCGCTCCCGCCGGCGGGGTCATGAGCGCCACGTCGTCCATGAGCCCGAGCGCGGCCGGATGCTTCGCCAGCGGGCGGAAAAAACGCTCGATCAGTCGATCCTCTCCGCTCTTTGACGGTTTCTTGGGCGGTTTGTTGCCGCGCATCGGATCATCCCGCCGCGGGTGTCTGGAATTCGGGCGCGCGCGCGCGCCGCGCCAGCTGATCGAGCACGGCATTGACCATGCCGGTTTCCTCGCCGTCGAGGAAGGCGGCGGCGACATCGACATATTCGCTCACCACCACCCGCGCCGGTACGTCCGCGCGGTGCACGAGCTCATAGGCGCCCGCGCGCAACACCGCGCGCAGCACCGTCTCGACCCGCTTCAGCGGCCAGCCCTTGACCAGCGCATCATCGACCAGCGGATCGAGCGCGCGCTGCTCGCGCAGGACACCGGAGACGACATCGCGGAAATATGCGGCCTCGGCGTCCGCATAGCGCGTGCCCTCGACCTCGCGGCTCATCCAATGGCCCTCGAACTCGGCGAGAATGTCGGAAAGCGAAGTGCCGGCGATGTCCATCTGATAGAGCGCCTGAACGGCGGCGAGCCGCGCGGCGCTACGCCCGAGCAGCTTCGCCATGGCGCCCTCACCCGGCCGCGCGCGCGCGCGCGATGCGCACCAGCGCGAGCGCGGCGGAAGCGGCTCGCCCGCCCCTGTCGCCTTCGGTGCGGCGGGCGCGCGCCCAGGCCTGGGCCTCGTTCTCGACGGTGAGAATGCCGTTGCCCAAGGCGATGCGCCGCGCCATCGCGAGATCCATGAGCGCGCGCGCGGATTCCCGCGCGACGATGTCGAAATGCGGGGTCTCGCCGCGGATGACGCAGCCGAGCGCGACCAAGCCGGCGAACGGGGTCCCGGCGTTGGCGGCGGCTTCCAGCACGATCGCCGCCGCGATCGGGATTTCGAGCGCGCCGGGCACCGCGATGGGCTCGATCCTGACCCGCGCGGACTCCAGCCGCGCCAGCGCGCCCGCTACCAGCTCGTCGGCGATTTCCTCGTGAAACCGCGACTCGATCACCAGAATGCGGGCGCCCAGCAAGGGCGCTTCCTCGACCGGACGCTTCGGCCGCGTTTGATTCATGGTGCAACCCCCGCATTTCGATCAGCCGTGAGGTACAGCGCTCAGCGCGCCTCCGCAAGGCGCGCCAGATAGCGCGCGATCAGATCGACCTCGAGGTTCGCCTTGGCGCCCGCACGGATCGCTTTCCAATGGGTGGCGGCGAAGGTATGCGGAATGATGAATACGGTGAACTCGGCGCCCATGACTTCGTTCACGGTGAGCGAGATGCCGTCGAGGGCGACGGAGCCTTTGGGCGCGATGAGGCGGGCGAGACGGGCGGGCGCGCCGAGGCGCAGGCGCGCCATGTCGCCCACATCCTCGCGCGCGAGAATTTTGGCGACGCCGTCGATATGGCCGGTGAGGAGATGGCCGCCGAGCTCATCGCCCATCTTGAGCGCACGCTCGAGATTGAGTTGCTTTCCCGCCGCCCAATGGCCGGCGGTGGTGCGCTTCAGCGTCTCGGCGCCGGCCTCGACCTCGAACCAGCTGCCCTTCCCCTGCTTTCCTTTGGCGACGACGGTGAAGCAGATGCCGTCGACCGCGATCGAGGCGCCGATCGCGAGCGAGCGCACGGGATAACGGCATTTAATGCGCAGGCGCTTGAGCTTGCCCTTCGCCTTCACCGAGACGAGCCGGCCGAGATCGCTGACGAGCCCGGTGAACAAGCGCTAACTCCGGAACAGACGCAATAAGGTGTCGACGCCGACGCGGCGGCGGTCGATCAGCTTGAATTTCTGCGACTCCACCAGCGCTTCGAGCGGCATGCCCTCGAGCGCCGGGATCGCGTCGGCGCCGAGCGGCGTGGGCGAGCACACGATCACCGCCTCGTCGACAAGATCGGACTTCACCAGCGCCGCG
This sequence comes from Xanthobacteraceae bacterium, assembly GCA_030648135.1. Lineage (GTDB taxonomy): Bacteria > Pseudomonadota > Alphaproteobacteria > Rhizobiales > Xanthobacteraceae > JAUSIF01. The sequence continues at coordinate 1,980 of JAUSIF010000275.1, read as the reverse complement.
GAGATAATCGGCCCGCCCTCGACCAGGAGCCGGGTGATTCCGCGCGCGCAGAGATAGCGCAGCGCGGCTCCGAGATCGACCTTTCCGTCGGCTCCGGCCGCGACCCTGATCACCTCGCAGCCGGCGCTCTTGAGCGGCGCTTCCGCTTCTCCGGCGGCGTCCTGGCGGGCGACGATCCAGAGCGAAATTTCCTTCGCCGTCCGCACCAGTTTCGATTGCAGCGGAATCCGCAAGCCGCCGTCGAGCACGATCCGGAGCGGCGAGCGGTCGCTCATGCCGGGCAGCCGGCAATTGAGCCGCGGATCGTCGGCCATGACCGTGCCGACGCCGACCAGCACCGCATCGGAGGTCGCGCGCAGCATATGGGCCTCGGCGCGCGACTCCTCGCAGGAGATGCTAGCGGGGCGGCGGCCGGCCAATCCGGTCTTGCCGTCGGCGGCGACCGCGAGCTTGAGGATGACATGCGGCCGGCCGTGGACGAAGCGGCGCGTGTGCCCGGCGTGGGCGATCCTCGCCGCGGCGGCGCCGATCCCGAGCGTGATCGCGACGCCGGCCTCGCGCAGCTGGGCGATGCCTTGTCCCTGCACGCGCGGATTGGGGTCTTCCATCGCCACCACCACGCGCGCGATCCCGGCGGCGAGGATCGCATCGGCGCAGGGCGGGGTCCGGCTGTGGTGCGCGCAGGGCTCCAGCGTCACATAGAGGGTGGCGCCGCGCGCGGCCTCGCCCGCCGCGTTCAAGGCTTCGGTCTCCGCATGTGGCCGGCCGCCGATGGCGGTGAAGCCGCGGCCGACCACGATCGGGCGATCGCCCTGGGTATTCACGATCAGCGCGCCGACTGATGGATTGGGACGGGTGCGTCCGAGATTGCGCCGCCCGAGCGAAAGTGCGGCGGCCATCAAGCGCTCGTCCCAAGCCTCCGCCGGGAGCGGCGCGTCCGCGACACGAGCGGATGCCGTCATCCCCCCGACCCGGAGCTCTTGCGCCCGTTCCCGGGGGCGAGTTCGCCCAGCACCTTTTCGAAGTCCTTGGGCTCGCGGAAATTGCGATAGACCGAGGCGAAGCGCACATAGGCGACGTCGTCGAGCTGCTTCAGATCTTCCATCACCAGCTCGCCGATGACCGAGGAGGCGATCTCGCTCTCCCCCATGCTCTCCAAGCGCCGCACGATGCCGGAGATCATGCGCTCGACCCGCTCGGGCTCGACCGGGCGCTTGCGCAGCGCGATTTCAACCGAGCGCGCGAGCTTGTCGCGATCGAACGGCACGCGCCGTCCGCTGCTCTTCAGCACGGTAAGCTCGCGCAGCTGCACCCGCTCGAACGTGGTGAAGCGGCCGTTGCACTTGGTGCACACGCGCCGGCGCCGGATCACCGCCGAATCTTCGGTCGGGCGGGAATCCTTCACCTGCGTGTCGAGGCTTTGGCAGTAAGGACAGCGCATCGGCCTCCCCGCTCCTTTCCGGCTCAGCCGTAAATCGGGAAACGGGCGAGCAGCTTCGAAACCTTGTCGCGCACGGCGGCTTCCACCGGCGCGTCTTCCGCCGCGCCCTTCTGCGAGAGCACGTTCAGTACCTCGGCGATGCGGTCGCCGACCTCCTGGAATTCCTTCACGCCGAAGCCGCGGGTGGTGCAGGCGGGCGTGCCGAGCCTGATCCCGGAGGTGATGCTCGGTTTTTCCGGATCGAACGGCACGCCATTCTTGTTGCAGGTGATGCGCGCGCGCCCGAGCGCCAATTCCGAAACCTTGCCGGTGAGCCGCTTCGGGCGCAGATCGACCAGCATCACATGCGTGTCGGTGCCGCCGGAGACGATGGCAAAGCCGTGGCCGCGCAGGTTCTCGGCGAGCGCTCGCGCGTTCTCCACCACGTTCTTGGAATAGAGCTTGAAGTCGGGCTGCAGCGCCTCGCCGAAGGCGACCGCTTTCGCGGCGATCACGTGCATCAGCGGCCCGCCCTGCAGGCCGGGAAAGATCGCCGCATT
>JAUSIF010000272.1 GCA_030648135.1 Xanthobacteraceae bacterium | reverse complement strand
CAGCCCGCCGGGCTTAATTTCCTCGCGCTTCTCCGCCTCCAGAATGATCTGACGCCCGGCGCGGTCCTTCACCGACTGGCCGGGATTCATGAACTCGGCCTTGCCCAGAATGGTGCAGCCGGTCGCCTCCGAGGCGCGCCGGAGCTTGATCAGCGGCGTATGGCCGATCGCCTCGACGATGCTGTTCTTGCTGTCCATGGAAAATTACATGAGCGAACTGCGAAATAGAAAAAATACCGTAGAGGAGCCGTGAGCGGGACGCAACGCCACGACCAGGAGGGTCAATAGACGTCAGCGCCGATTGAGCGGAAGCTTTCAGGCCGGCGCAGAAGCCCCGCCCGGCCGGCCGGGAGGCGGAGGTGGCGTTCGTCCGGCGGCCTGATAGGATGCAACCAGGAAGGACGAGGCATCCGAAGTCTCGCAACGTCAGAAAATCAACAACGCGGCGTTTGCTCTTTCCCGAGAACAACTGGGAGGAAATCGATGAAATCGAACAGACGATCATTTCTTGCCGGTGCCGGCGCCATTGGCGCCAGCGCTTATGTGAGTAAATACGGCTTCGCCTGGGCCCAGGCCAATCAGCCGATCAAGATCGGCGGTCAGGGTGCGCTGTCCGGTGCGCATGCCGATTATGGCCGGCAGATGCGCATGGGCGCCACGCTCGCGATCGAGCAGATCAACAAGGCCGGCGGCGTTCTCGGCCGGCCGCTCGAGTTGAACTTCGTCGACGAGGAGCTGAAGCCGGCCGTGGCGGTCCGCAACGTCCGCCAGCAGGTGTCCGATTGGGGCGCTCACTTCCTGGTCGGCATCGATTCCAGCGGCAGCGCGATGGCGGTGGGCCCGGTGCTGGCCGAGCTCAACCGCATCTGCATCTTCACCCACGCCGCCACCCACCGGCTCACCGAGGAGCTTTGCTACAAGGGCAACGTGCGCCAGATCTTCCGCGCCTCGGTGCCGATCTATCAGGATTCGATCCTGGCGGCCTACATCTTCGCCAAGCGCCCGGAGATCAAGCGCTGGGCCAATATCGGCGCCGACTACGAATACGGCCGCATGTCCTGGGCCATGTTCAAGCACACGCTGAAGAAGCTCAGGCCCGACGTGGAATTCGTGGCCGATGCCTGGGCGCCGTTCCAGACGCTCGACTTCAGCGGCCATGTCTCCGCCGTCATGGCGGCCCAGCCGCACGGCATTTTCTCCACGCCCTGGGCCGGCGAGGCGATCGGCTTGCTGCGCACGGCCCTGGTGATGGGCGTGTTCGAGAAAGCCGGAGTCTGGTGGCAGGCGATGGGCGGTTCGGTGGACGTGCTCGAAGGCATTGCCGGTCAGCTCGACCGCTTCAACAACAAGCTGTGGGGCACCGGGCGCTATCTCTTCACCTGGAGCGAGGAGAAGACGCAACGCCTCAACACGCAGTTCGTCGAGGCCTTCAATGTCCGTTGGGGCCGCTTCCCGAACTACTCGGCCGAGTGCACCTATTCGGCGATCTATTCCATCAAGATGGCCTGCGAGAAAGCCAAGAGCATCGAGACGGCGAACGTCATCAAGGCGCTCGAGGGCATGACCATCGAGACGCCCGCCGGCGTGCGCACCTATCGGCCCGAGGACCATCAGGCGGTCTATCCCGTTCCGGGCGGCCGCGCGGTCAAGCTCCCCGAGTATCCGATTCCGGTCATCGGCGCGGATCTCGCGGTCTATCCGACCAAGGAATACTATCGCTGGCCTCCGTTCGAGGCGATCCCGACCTGATCGGTTTGAACAGCACGGCGGCCGCCCAAGGGCGGCTGCTGCCGCGCTTGCGTCTAGAGCATTTTCCGGCGAAAGCCTGCCCCGGACTTGATCCGGGGTGGGAATCGGTTCGCCGAAGAAAATGCGATAAAACACAAGAAATCGAGCGGTTTTCGATTCAACTTGAGCGGAAACCGCTCTAGCCTGCGCGAACGGAAGTGGGGCGTTACGCGCGTTATCCTGCCATCTTGAATCGTTCCGTCCGCCTCGGAGGCGCGCGTGGAGAATTACCTCTACCAGGGTCTCATCGGCCTGACCTACTCGATGTATCTGTGGCTGCTCGCCGCGGGATTGACCATCGCCTTCGGCATCCTGAACATCCTGAATTTCTCGCACGGCTCCCTGTTCATGCTCGGCGCCTATTTCGCCTTCACGCTGTACGGCGTATTCGGCATCAATTTCTGGCTGGCGGTGCTGTTGAGCGCCCTCGGCGTCGCGCTGGTCGGCGCGGTGATGGAGCGCTTCTTGTTCCGGCGCATCTACCAGCTCGAGCTGCCGTTTCAGCTGTTGTTGACCTACGGGCTCGTGCTCGTGCTCGACGATATCGTCAAGATAATCTGGGGCGGCGCGTTCCTGGTTCCGCCGATTCCGCCGCTGCTCGACGGCGCGGTGCCGCTCTTCGGCCGGCCCTTCCCGATCTACAACCTGTTCATCCTCGCGGTGGGGGCGCTGGTCGGCATTCTGTTGTGGATTGTGTTCGATAAGACCTGGTGGGGGCGAATGGCGCGGGCCGCGGCCTGGAACCGCGAGATGGGCGCCACATTGGGCATGAACGTTCCCCGCGTCTTCACCTTCGTCTTCATGTTTGCCGCCGCCCTTGCCGCTCTTGGCGGCGCTCTCGGCATCCCGATGCGCCCGGTGTCGCCGGGTCTCGGCATCGCGATGATCGTGCAAGCCTTCATTGTCACCGTGATCGGCGGCCTCGGCAATCTGCGCGGCGCCTTCGTCGGCGCCATCGTCGTCGGCATGCTGACGGCCTACAGCACCATGCTGTTTCCGCTGTTCGAATTGTTCTTGCCCTATGTGGTGATGGCCGCGGTGCTCATGCTCCGGCCGCAGGGTCTGTTGGGAGGCCGGTAATGCCGATCGACTGGCGCATCGCGATTCCGCTGCTCCTCGGTGTGGCCGCGCTGTTCGCCGTGCCGCTGTGGTTCGGCAATTTCGGCGTCTATCTGGTCATGCAGATGATGCTGCTGACCCTGTTCGCGATCGGATTCAATCTTTTGCTCGGCTACACCGGTTTGCTCTCCTTCGGCCAGGCCGGCTTCTTCGCGGTCGGCGCCTATGTCTGCGCGCTGATCTTGCAGCAAGCGCCCTCGCTCTTGCTCGGCGTGGCCGGCGGAATCGTGGCCGCGGGTCTCACGGCACTGGTGCTCGGCTATCTCTCGGTCAAGCTCACCGAAATCTATTTCTCCATGCTGACCTTGAGCTTCGGCATGATGATCTATTCGCTGGTCTGGCGCTGGCGCGAGGTGACTGGCGGCGACGACGGCTTGACCGACATCCCGCGCGCGCCGCTCACGCTGCCCGGCATCCGCATCGATCTGAGCGAGCTGTCGCACTATTACTATTTCGTCCTGCTGGCGACACTGATCGCCGTGTGGCTGATGCACCGGATCGTGAAATCGCCGCTCGGCCTCACCTTCCAGGCGATCCGCGACAGCGCCGTGCGCGCCGAATTCGTCGGCATTCCCATTCGCCGGTTCCGGCTCCTGGCCTTCGTGATCGCCGGGCTCTATGCCGGCCTTGCCGGCGCGCTGTTGGCGCCGCTCGAGCGCACGATCACGCCGGGCTACGCCCACTGGACCGCTTCCGCCGAGCCGATCCTCGCTTCGCTCATCGGCGGGCTCTATGTGTTCGCCGGACCGATCATCGGCGCCGTCCTGTTCATCGGCATCAAGGAGATCGTCGTTCGCCTGACCGACCACTGGATGCTCGTGATGGGCGTGGTCGTCATCGTCATCGTGCTCGGTTTCCGCGGCGGCGTGCTCGGCACCCTGTTGCGCTGGACCGGCCGTGACGCGGAGGGGAAATCGTGACCGCGCTCCTCTCCGCCACCGGCCTGGTGAAATCGTTCCACGGCATGCGCGCCGTCGACCATGTCGACATGGAGATTCCAGAAGGCCGCGTCACCGGCATCATCGGACCCAACGGCGCCGGCAAGACCACGCTGGTGCATCTGTTGACCGGCCATTTGATGGCGGAGGCGGGCCGCATCGAGTTCGACGGCGCCGACATTACGGCGCTCCCGGCCTACGCGCGCGTGCGCCGCAATCTGTGCCGCACTTTCCAGATCGTCGACATCTTCACGCGGCTCTCCGTGTTCCAGAACGTTCAGATCGCCCGCATCACGCGGCACGGGCGCAACTGGCGCTTCTTCATGCCGGCCGCGGGCGAGGCCGCCGGCGAAGTGGAAGTGGCACTCAAGGAGGTCGGTTTGTGGGAGCTGCGCCACCGCCAGGCCGACCAGCTCTCGCACGGCCAACAGCGCCGCCTCGATCTCGCGGTCACGCTCGCGACCGGGCCGCGGCTCTGCTTTCTCGACGAGCCGACCTCGGGGGTGAGCCCGCACGAGCGCGACCAGATGCTCGAGCTGATCAAGCTGCTCGCCAAGGCCCACCGCACCACCTTCGTCGTCATCGAGCACGACATGGAGGTGGTGTTCGGGCTGTGCGAATGGATCACCGTCATGCATCGCGGAAAGATTTTGGCCGAGGGCAAGCCCGACGCGATCCGCGACAACCGCGCGGTGCGCGAGGTGTATCTGGGCGAGGAAGTCTAGGCGAGATTGCGAGGGGAAGCCGTCGTCATGCCGGTATTGGAAGTCGAAGATCTGGTGAGCGACTACGGCAAGGTCGAGGTGGTGAGCCACGTTTCGCTCGTGGCCGAAGCCGGCGAGACGGTGGCGCTGTTGGGCCGCAACGGCGCCGGCAAAACCGCGCTGATCCGCACCCTCATGGGCCATAGGCCGCCGGTGCGCCGGCACGGCCGCGTGCGGCTCGAAGGGCGCGACATCACCGGCTGGGCGCCCCATGCGATCGCCCGCCTCGGCATCGGCATGGTGCCGGACGACCACCAGATCTTTCCGCACTTGACGGTCGAGGGGAACCTGATGCTGGCGCAGAAGCTCACCGACCGTGGCCGTGAGCCGCTGAGCCTGGCGGAGATCGATGCGATGTTCCCGCTGCTTGCGGAGCTCAAACACCGCAACGGCGCGGTGCTGAGCGGCGGCGAGCAGAAGCTGTTGGCGATCGCGCGCGCGATGATCCAGCGCCCGGCGCTCTTGTTGCTCGACGAGACCTCGGAAGGATTGAGCCCGGTGATCGTCCAGCAGCTGATCGCGGTCATCCAGCGGCTGCAGGCGGAGAACATCACCCTCATCGCCGCCGACCAGAACCTGCGCTTCTGCAGCCGGATCGCCAAGCGCGGCTATGTGCTCGAGCGCGGCCGCATCCAGTTCGCCGGCACGATCGCGGAGCTGTGGAAAGAGGTCGAGACCAACCAGATGACGCTGATGCACTAGAACCATCGCGGCGGTTCCCTTTTTCACCTCTCCCCAGCCGAAGTCGAATATTTCCGACTTCGGCCATTTTAAAACTGCCGAACTCGGGATCACCCGAGTTCGGTGGGGAGAGG
>JAUSIF010000269.1 GCA_030648135.1 Xanthobacteraceae bacterium | reverse complement strand
CCACCGCCCATCCGCGCACGCCGCTGATGATAGGTTTGGAACAGTTGATTATGCCGTAGACCAAGTTTTGCGCGTCCCTTATCATCGGCATCCACAAATTATAGTCTTGGCGCATCTCGATTTCATAATTCAAATAGCCGCCGGACGAAAACGTTTTGCCGGAGCCGGTGATGATGATTGCTGACACACTCGGATCAGCATCCGCATCCGCCCAGATCTTCGTCAGTTCGTAGTGCATAAGCGCATCCATCGCGCCCAGCTTATGCTCGGGCGGGGAATTCATGGTGATCCGCAGCACGCGCGGATGCGGACGGTCGAATTTCAGGCGGGTATAGCGGGCGTAGCGGTCGGACATGGACACTCCTTTGCTGGTTCGTCGTTACAGGGCAACTCTATAAATTCAAAATTCTAAGCGAGACAAGGGCAAAAACAATTTTAGCGCGCAGCATATGTTTGATGTGTAAGCGACAAAATTTCTTGAGCAACGCAGTATCGCAGCGCAGTATCGCGCCGGGGTTTGGATTGATAGAGGCGCCCTTAATCAACCTTCAAACCAGATGCCTTCACGACCTTACCCCAGCGTTCGAAATCAGCCCGGATATGCTCTGTAAATTGCTCAGGTATGCTGGGAGGCTGGAGTTTTACCGGCCGAAATAAGGCTCTTTTGTACGTCGGGTGAATTAAGTGCGCGGACGATTGCTCCACCAAAAAATTGTTGTTGTGTCGGCTACTCGGCCTTGATGCCCGCTGCTCTTATCACCTTCGCCCATTTTTCGGTTTCAGCTCGCAAAAACGCATCGAAACTCTCGGGTGTACCGCCGAGCACATCCATGCCCAGAGTCTTGGAGCGTTCCTTGACTTCCGCGGACTTGAGAGCGCTGGTTACTCCCGCATTGAGCCTCTCGACGATAGCCCGCGACGTGCCGGCGGGCGCGATGATTCCGTTCCACGAGCTGCCGGTCATGCCCGGGAACCCCGCTTCGATCATCGTCGGAATCTCGGGAATCAACGCGCTGCGCTTCTCGCTCGCCACCGCGATCGCCCTGAGCTTGCCCGTCTTCATGAAGGGCAGGGGGATGAGCAATGCGCTGAAGTGCACATCGACTTGCCCGCTTATCAGATCGATCACCGCCGGAAGACCGCCTTTATACGTGATGTTCTCGATCTTTACGCCCGCCGCGCTTTTCAGCATCTCGGTAAGCAGATGCCCAACCGAGCCCGAACCCCCCAGCGCCGCATTGAGCCTGCCGGGCCGCGCCTTCGCGAGCGCGACGAGTTCCTTGACCGTTTTCGCCGGTATCGACGGATGCAGGACGAGCACGATCGGACTTTCGTTGACCAGAATCACCGATGCGAAATCCTTGGCCGGATCGTATGGCAGGCTCGGATAAAGACTGCGGCCGATCGAGACCGGTCCCGGCGTTGCGACCCCGATGGTGTAGCCGTCAGGTGCGGCTTTCGCTATGGCGTCGGTGCCGATGTTGCCGCCCGCCCCGGGGCGGTAGTCGGGGACCACCTGCTGACCGAGGCTCTCCGAGAGCGCTTGCGCGGCTACCCGCGCGGCGGAATCCGCGCTGCCGCCCGGCGCATAGGGAACGATCAGCCTGACCGGTTTGACCGGATAGTTCTGCGCGTATGCTCCCATCCCCGCGCCGAAAAAAAACAATATCGATACCGCTACAAGCACTCTCACGAACAGCCCCCAGGGAATTATTTTGAACCCACGATACACAACTGGAAATTCTATATCAGAACGCGCGGCGATCTGTCAAGGCTGACTGGCTTAGCGTTGCCTAACAAAAGGGCATCTCTAAAGATTCAAGCTTCAGAAGTTCCGATTGTGCGAATTCAATGACTTACAATGCGCGAATATCCAATAATGGCAATTCGTAGCCCTGCCATCGGTTCAAGAGGGACTGCTCGCCGAGGGCTTTCGGCACGCGGCGCTGCAGTTCCTGACCGAGAACAAGGCCCTCTCCGGGGAGCTACACGCGAAGCGGCTCAGCCGGCGGCGAAGTCGGCGAATACGCTCGTTGCATCGGGCGCGCCCGCTGGGAAAGCACTCATCGCGGTTGCAAAGCGAGCACCGCCCGCTTGACCGTCGGGTCGGATGGATCATGACTGATGGTGAAACCCAATTCGCCCACGAACTTGAGCATGCGCGAATTCGACGCGAGGACGTGGCCCACCATCTGCTTGAGCCGCTTCTCGCGCGCGACCGCAATCAGCTCTGTCATCAAACGGCCGGCGATGCCCCGGCCCTCCCATGCATCGGCGATCACCACCGCGAACTCGCATGATTCGCCGTCCGGATTGGTGATGTAGCGGCTAACGCCGATTTCCGCCTCTTTTCCGCCGGCGCGCGTCACCGCGATGAACGCCATTTCGCGGTCGTAATCGATCTGCGTAAAGCGCGCGAGCATCTGCGGTGTCAGCTCGCGCAGCGTATCCATGAAGCGAAAATACTTGCTCTCCGGCGACAGCCCTTTCACGAATTCGCGCTCGAGCTCCGCATCCTCCGGACGTATCGGCCGTATCGTCATCTGCGTACCGTCGGGCATTTGCCACTCGCGCACGCGGTGCGCCGGATACGGATGGATCGCCATGTGCCCGTAGCGGTCGAGGCCCGGGTGGGGCCGTCCGACCACGATACGGGCATCGACTGCGATGACGCCAGTTTCGTCGGCAACCAGCGGATTGATGTCGAGCTCCCGCAGTTCGGGCAGTTCGCACACCATCTCGGAGACGCGCAGCAGCGTCGTTTCCAGCTCTGCCATTGCGATCGGCGGAAGATTGCGAAATCGGCCAAGCAGCTTCGCGACCCGCGTGGAGCGCACCATGTCGCGAATCAAAAGCTCGTTCAGCGGCGGCAGCGCCACCGCACGATCGCGCAATATCTCGACCGCGGTGCCGCCGGCGCCGAACGTAATGACCGGGCCGAACACCTGGTCCTGCGCAACACCGAGCATCAACTCGCGTCCGTTGGGGCGCTGGGCCATCGGCTCGACCGCAACGCCATCGATCTTCGCCTCCGGTCGTGCCGCATGCACGGCATCGATGAGTTCCTGGTACGCCGCGCGCACCGCGGAAAGTGTACGCAGGTCCAGGCGCACACCGCCGACGTCGCTTTTGTGAGTGATGTCGGGCGAGGCGATCTTCAGCGCAACCGGCAGGCCCAGCTCTTCCGCGAGCAGCATCGCCTCGCTGGCGCTGCGCGCCAACACGGTGCGTGAGATCGGAATGCGAAATGCCGCGAGCACCGCTTTTGATTCCATCTCGTCGAGAATATCGCGGTTCGCGGCGAGCGCGCCCTCGATGATGAGCCGCGCCGCCTCGACGTCCCCCGGCGCGTCAATTGCGCGCGGCCCCGGCGTCTGCAGGAGGAGCTGCCGGTTGCGGTAGTACGCCGAGAGATGCGAGATCAGCTCGACCGCCGTCTCCGGTGTGCGAAAAGTCGGGATGCGCGCATCCTGAAACAGCGTCCTTGATTCGGCGTCCTGCGTCTCGCCCATCCAGCAGGTGATGATCGGCT
>JAUSIF010000259.1 GCA_030648135.1 Xanthobacteraceae bacterium | reverse complement strand
CCCGCTTCAGCGGACGAGCACGAGCACGAGCAGACCGAGCGAACCGACGATGATCCGCCACCAGGCGAATAGCTGAAAGCCGTGGTGCGACACGTAATCGAGCAGAGTCTTCACCACGAACCAGCCGGCGACGAACGAGGTGATGAAACCGACGGCGACGATCAGCATGTTGCTGCCGCCCATCTGCGACCAGTTCTTGTAGAGATCATAGGCGAAAGCGCCCGCCATGGTCGGCATGGCGAGATAGAAAGAAAATTCCGCCGCCGAGCGCTTATCGGAGCCGAATAACATGGCCGCTACGATGGTCGCGCCCGCCCGCGATACGCCCGGAATTACGGAGAGGCTTTGCGCTAATCCGATGCCGAAATACATCGGTAAAGAGAAGCGCGTAGCGTCGGTATAGCGCGGCGTGAGCGTAAGACGGTCGACCCAGAGCAGAATGAAGCCGCCGACGACAAACATGGCGCAGACGATCCAGACATTGAACAGCACGCCCTTGATGATGCCGTAGGCCGAAGCACCGACAATCGCAGCGGGGAGAAATGCGACCAGCACGCCGATGACGAAGCGGCGCGCCGCCGGGTCGCGGGGCAATGCCATCGCGATGTTCCACAGCCGCCCAAAATAGATCGAGAGCAGCGCCAGGATTGCACCGAGTTGAATCAGCACCACAAAGCTCTTGCCGAAATCGTCGTCGTCGAAGCCAAAAAAATGCTCGAGCAGCAGCAGGTGCCCGGTCGAGGAGACCGGGATGAACTCGGTCAAGCCTTCGACGATACCGAGGACGCAGGCCTTGAAGAGATCGAACAGCATGGCTGGCTCCGGATGGATGGGCGGGAGGGAGGGGCGAATCGCGCATATCCTCTCCCGCCGCCAATGCTACGGCAATTGCCGGGAAGGATGACGCCGCCCTAGGATCGCCCGGATCGGCGGCTTGTTTGTTCCTCCCCCGCTTCGCTACGCTTGGTTCAGCCCCCACTTCGTTCCGACCCCCATTTGGCGCCCACGGCCGATGCAGCTTCTTCAGCATTCCTTCTGCCCGCATTCCCGTTTCATCCGCCTCGTGCTCGGAGAATACGGCATCGCGGTCGACTTGACCGAGGAGCGGGTCTGGGTGCGGCGGCCGGAGTTCCTCGCGCTCAATCCCGCCGGCACCACGCCGGTACTGATCGAGGACGATCTGGTGGTGCCGGGAGCCGCGGTGATCGCCGAATATCTCGATGAGAGATTTGGCGCCGGTCATGCCGACCGGCGGCTGCTTCCACCCGACCCCGGCGAGCGCGTCGAGGTGCGCCGGCTCACGGGCTGGTTCAACGACAAGTTCTTCGCCGAGGTGACGGAATATCTGGTGCAGGAGAAGATCCTGAAACGTCACATGTTGGAATCCGAAGGCGGCGGGCCGCCCAATTCGGCCGCAATCCGCGCAGCACGCACGAATATCCGCTATCATTTGCGCTATATCGGCTGGCTCTTGAATGCGCGGAACTGGCTCGCGGGCGACCGCCTCACCTATGCCGATCTTGCGGCGGCAGCACATCTTTCCGTGGCCGATTATCTGGGTGACGTGCCGTGGGACGAGAACGAAAGCGCGAAAAACTGGTACGCGCGGGTGAAGTCGCGCCCGGCATTCCGGCCGTTGCTCGCCGAAAGCTTGCCGGGGATCGACCCGGCGGCGACCTACGCCAACCTCGACTTCTAGACCCAGCCGCGATCAAGGCCGCGCTCCTGGAGCGCGCGCGCGGCGAGGGCTTCGAGGTCATGGGCGTGACCCGGCCCGAGGCGATCGAGAAGGCCGCGCCGCATCTTCACGACTGGCTTGGCCTCGGCGCGCACGGCGACATGGACTGGATGGAGCGCACGCGCGACCGCCGTGCCGACCCCCGCAACTTATGGCCGCAGGTGAAGTGCGTCGTTGTGCTGGGCTTGAATTACGGGCCCGAACAGGACCCGCTCGCCGTGCTGAAGCAACGCGACCGCGGCGCGATCTCGGTCTATGCCCGCGGCGACGACTATCACGATCTGATCAAGGGCAAACTCAAACGCCTGGCAGCGTGGCTCGCGGCGGAGACCGCGTGCGAGCTAAAAGTTTTCGTCGACACCGCGCCGGTGATGGAGAAGCCGCTGGCCGAGGCCGCCGGTCTCGGCTGGCAGGGTAAGCACACCAATCTCGTTTCGCGCGCGCACGGCTCCTGGCTCTTTCTCGGCGTGCTGTTCACGAATCTGGAGCTTCCCGCCGACGCGCCCGAACCCGATTATTGCGGGAGCTGCCGGGCCTGCCTCGACATCTGTCCAACCAAGGCCTTCCCCGCGCCCTACCAGATCGATGCGCGGCGCTGCATTTCCTATCTCACCATCGAGCACAAGGGGCCGATTTCGCGCGAACTGCGTCCGCTCATGGGCAACCGCATCTATGGCTGCGACGACTGCCTCGCGGTCTGTCCCTGGAACAAGTTCGCGCAGGTGGGCCATGAGGCGCGGCTCAAGGCGCGGGACGAGAACCGCGCTCCGGCCTTGCGTGATCTCGTCCGGCTCGATGACGCGGCGTTTCGCGTGCGTTTCGCCAAAAGTCCGATCAAGCGAACGGGGCGCGATCGCTTCTTGCGCAACGTGCTGATCGCGATCGGGAATAGCGGCGACGCCGCGCTCGTGAGCGAGGCGGAGCGGTTGCTCGATGATGCCTCCGCGCTGGTGCGCGGCGCGGCGGTATGGGCACTCGCACGGCTATTGCCCACCGCAGCCTTCATGCGGCTCGCGGAAACCCGGCGGCCGCGGGAGCATGACCCGATGGTGATCGAGGAATGGGAGGCGGCGAGCGGCGCCTAAACCTCGCCCGCCAATTCGTCGATTGC
>JAUSIF010000242.1 GCA_030648135.1 Xanthobacteraceae bacterium | reverse complement strand
CCTCGCCACCCTCTCCCACAAGGGGAGAGGGGAAACGGTTGTTGCGCGCTCACAAATTTCAAACAGCCTCCATCCTTCTCGCGAGGCGTTTTGCCCCCGAGCTATGTTTTCTTCCCTTCCTAATCCCCCGAAACCGGGGGGTGCGGGTGCCGAACGGCGCGTCCATCCTCGGTTGGAGCCGAGGATGGCGATTTCTTACGGGCGCCGAACGGCGTCCCGCACCGGCGTTTTCTGTCCACGGGCCGCGCTTTTCGCGAGGCTTCAACGCGAAGCCTCTCCGTCAGCGAGCTCCTCGCAGGCAGTCCTAGTACCGCCGGGCGGTGCCCCATGACCCCCGGACCGGCGGCTCGGTAGGCCGCCGGCGCGGGCGCCGACCCCTCCCCCATGGTTGGACCGGATCCAGTCACGTCCCCGGATGGGAGGCGATAATTGGGAATATAGTCCTTATAAGCCCAAATGTCAAGCTTTCAACACCTTGGTAACTAAATCCCGCTTCGATGCGGGTCCATGGCCGGTCTCGAATCGCCCCGGCCCGAAAACCAGGGAAATCTGATGATCCGTTTTGCAAAAATATGGATAGCTCTCCTCGCCCTCGGAGTGCTCATCCTCGCCGGCGTTGCGCGCGCGGACCCGATCCACATCGTCGCCTTCGGCGACAGCAACACGGCGGGTTTCGGCGTCACCGAGAAGAATACCTATCCCGCGCAACTCGAACGCGCGCTCAAGGCGAAGGGCTATGACGTCGAAGTGACGAACAGCGGCGCTTCCGGCAACACGTCATCGCGGGCTCTCTCCCGCTTCGACGACGCGATTCCGGAAGACACCGACATCGCGATCGTATTCTTCGGACGCAACGACGTGCGCTGGGGCGTGGACGACGCGAAGCTGCGCGCCAATCTCGACGCCATGGTCCGGCGGCTGCGCGAGCGTGAAATCGTGGTCATCCTGGCCGGATTCCACCCCAAGGATTTTTCGGAGATCGCCGCGGCGTACGACGCGATCTATTATCCCGACTTCTTCGCGGGCGTCGCCTCGGACGGAGTGAAGGATCCCAAATACGTTCTGTTCTGGGACCTGATCGGTCATTTAAACACGGCGGGTTACCAGGAGATCGTGAGCCGCATGTCGCCGCTGGTGGAGACGGCGGTGACCAAGGTGTATTGCAATCGGCTCGAGGAAGCGGCCTTTCTCGCGCCGGAGTGCAACGCGCCCGGCCGGCAGCCGATCGTGACCGGCTCGACCGAAAAGACGGTCACGCGCTGAGCTTCCTCACGCGACTCAACGGCTAGACCGTGAGCGCGGCGTCCGATCCGAGGACGGAATCGGCGCCGGCGACGACCGCGCGTTCCAACCCGGACGCGGCGGGCGCGATATTTTCCGCGAAGAAGCGTGCGGTCGCGATGCGCGCCGCCGCGGCGGGGCCTTTCCCGGAGCCAAGGCGCGAGGCGAGCGCCGCCTCGGCGAGATAACACCCGCCGGCGGCGAGGCCGAACAGACGCAAATAGGGCGTGGCGCCGGCGAGGGCGTCATCGGGCTTCTTGCCGAGTACGCGCTGGAGATGGTCGCTCGCCCGTTCGAGCGCCGTAATCGTCTCCTCGAGCCGCACAGCGGTCGCGCCGAAGGCGGGATCACTGAGCGCCGCGACGTGATCTGCGGTATTGCGGAAGCCCGCGTTGACGCGCTGCAAAGTCTCGCCGCCCGACTGGCCGATCTTGCGCATCACCAGGTCCATGGCCTGGATGCCGTTGGTGCCTTCATAGATCGCGGCGATGCGGGCGTCGCGATAGTGCTGGGCGGCGCCGGTCTCCTCGATATAGCCCATGCCGCCGTGCACCTGGATGCCCAAGGACGCGACTTCGCTGCCGCAATCGGTCGCGAACGCCTTGGCGACCGGCGTCAGCAGATTTGCCTCCTCCTGGGCGGCGCCGCGTTCATGCTCGGCCTTGAGATAGCGCGCGCGGTCGATTGCATCGGCGGTCTTGAGGCAGATCGCGCGCGAGGCCGAAGTCAGCGCGCGCATGGTGAGCAGCATGCGCTTCACGTCCGGATGCTCGATGATCGGGCTCATTTCCTTGCCCTTGGCGCCGGAAGCGCGGCCCTGGCGGCGCTCGCGCGCAAAGGCAAGCGCCTGCTGATAGGCGCGCTCGGCGATCGCCGTTCCCTGCACGCCGATGGCGAGGCGGGCCTGGTTCATCATGGTGAACATGCAGGCGAGGCCCTTGTTCTCCTCGCCGACCAGAAAGCCGGTGGCGCCCTCGTTGTCGCCGAAGATCATGACGCAGGTCGGCGAAGCATGGATGCCCAGCTTGTGCTCGATCGAGGCGCAGCGCAGATCGTTGCGGGCCCCGAGCGCGCCGTCGTCCTGCACCAGAAATTTCGGCACCAGAAACATCGAGATGCCCTTGGTGCCGGGCGGCGCGTCGGGAAGCCGCGCCAGCACGAAATGGACGATGTTGGGGGTGAGATCGTGCTCGCCGTAGGTGATGAAGATCTTGGTGCCCTTGATGCGATAGCTGCCGTTGGCGGCGCGCTCGGCGCGGGTGCGCAGGGCGGAGAGGTCCGAGCCCGCCTGCGGCT
>JAUSIF010000156.1 GCA_030648135.1 Xanthobacteraceae bacterium | reverse complement strand
CCGAAGCGGGCGAACAGCTCCGCCAGCTCCTGCAGGGTGAGATGGTTGAGCCAGCCGAGTGCTGCGCGGTCGGCGCCGGCGCTATAGTCCTGCGGGCAATAGCTCGCCACGATATCGCATTGGCTCTCGCGCAAATGCGCCATGAAGCCGTCGAGATCGGTCACGTATTCCAGCACGCCCAACAGGGTGATGAGGTCGGCTGCGCCGGCCGGCACGATCGGAAAGGCGCCGGCGTTGAAATCGCAAACGATGGTGTCGGCGTCGCGGGCGACCAGATCGCAGGCTTGATAGCTGCATTCCGGCGGCAGAAACTTGCGCAGCGCCATGCGGCCGCAGCCGAGATCGAGCACGCGCGCGCCGGCCGGAATCAGCTCGGCCGCCATTTCCGCGCGCAGGTCCCACGCCTCTTCGAGTGCGTCGGCGTTCGACCAGCGCTCGAGATCGGTCTGCTTTTTCAGCGCGAGATTGCGATTGATGGGAAAAGCCATTGTCCCCGTGCCTGTCCCGGTGCCTAGCGCATGATCCGGCGAAGTGGGAACCGGTTCGCCGATAAGATCATGCGCCAGATGAATGGTCGCAGGATGCCGGACCCAGCACGCGCCGGCAGCGAATCAATGCACGCGAATCCTACCGCATGATCCGGCGAAGTGGTAACCGGTTCGCCGATAAGATCATGCGCCAGATGAATGCCAAGTCGCGGTCGTGCGAAAAATTCCGCCATTCGCACGATGCCAGTGTGCCGATCGCGCTTTGATTTGCATCATGTCTAGAATGGGGCCCGGCCTCTTCGAGCAGGCCGCCGCTCGCATTTCGCTCATCGCGCCTCTTACAATGTCGCCTCATCGTACCTATGTATAAAAATCGCGCTCAAAAATATTGGAACCCATCGTGGATCATCATACTGCCTGCTACATCAACGAACACCAATCCGATCTCCGCAGCATCAAGGCCGGCTGGTACGCGATGGACCGGGAGGGCGCGCTCGCGTTCGGCCCGTTCGGCAACCGCGAGAACTGCCTGAGCCGGATCAGCCAGCTGGTGAGCTGGTCGGCGTTCTGCAAATTGCGGCGGCGGACAAGCTGACGCGCGGCGCGCTTCGCACTTGCGCACTTTCGCGTCGATAAACGGCGAATTGCGCGTTCTCTTGGAGTGAATCGTACAAATCGCGGTGATTTCAGCGCGCACTTATATCCGACACCATTGCCGCGCATGCTGCTTTTGTATCTTGAATGACTTCATTCAAGTTGCTTTCGAAAAATCCAGATATTCAGGAGAGATAACATGACCAATGCACAGCCGAAAACTGCGACTCCCGCCACCCCGCTGAAGATCCTCGCCAAGGACGTTCACGCGAAGTGGGAGAAGATCTCCGATAAGGAAGCTTTTGGCATGAAGGCCACGAGCGACCTCGTCTCTCAGGTCCAGGCCAAGTACAGCCTGAGCCATGAACAAGCCCAGAAGGACGTCAACGTCTGGGCCAACGGCCGCAGTTTCTGAACTGAAATCTGCGCCTGACAAAAGTCGCCTCCGCCATCGCGGGGGCGACTTTTTTTCGCCGATCGCGCGCCGCGCCATGCATCCGCGCGCCAAATAAAAAACCGGCCCTGGGCCGGCATTTTTTTGCGGGTCTCAAGCGGGGGGTCGGCCGGGCGCTCCCGATCCGCCGCTTCCGCGCCGGATCATGCGCTAGCGCGGAGGCTCTGCACCGGCCCGCGGCTGATCTTGTTTCGCCCAGGCGAAGAGTTGCGCGTTCGGGCAGAAGGCCGGCGCCTGTTGCAAGCCTGCCGACGCCCGTGCCAGCCATTCGTGGCACGCCTCGTCGCACGAGCAGGCTTGGCAAGTGGGGATGGCGGAGGCCAGGAACCGCCCCTGGTTCTGCCGGGAGAAGGCGACCAAATCGATCCCGAGCCGTTGCAACATCATTCGCATGTTGCTGAGCCGGCGATCTACTCTGTCGATCACGGACATGCGAACTCTCCGGATTACCGTTCGGCCGATCTAGAGCGATTTCCGCTCAAGTTGCATCGGAAACCGCTCTATTTCTTTCGTTTTATCGCATTTTCTTCGGCGAACCGGTTCCCACTTCGCCGGAAAATGCTCTCAATGATCATTATCGAAGAAATCAGGCATGGCATCCTTGACCTAGATCAATGACCCCTTGCCGGCGCCGCACCGGCGCCGCAGCGCCGGAAGCCGCGCGTGGTTAAGCCCGCGTCAATTCCACATAGACCTGCAGGCCCATCTCGCAGTCGTCGAGCGCCCGGTGGCTCTGGTCGGAGGCAAAACCCAGATGGCGCGCCACCGTCTTGAGCTTGTGGTTGGACAAGTGCGGCAGCTTGGCGCGCGCGATCTGCAGCGCGCACACCGGCGCGTTCGTCACCCGCATGCGCAGGCGCCGCGCCTCGGCGCGCAGAAAGCCCATGTCGAAGGCGACGTTGTAGGCCACCAGCGGCAAGTCCTCGACGAACTCGCAAAAGCCCGGCAGCGCCGCCTCGATCGGATCGCCGTCCATGAGCATCTCGTCGGTGATGCCGGTGAGCCGGGTGATGAACCGGGGCACCCGCTCCTCGATCCTGACCAGCGCCTGGAACGACCGGCGCACGCCACGGCTTCCCACCCGCAGCGCCGCGATCTCGATGATGCGGTCGCCGCGCGGCGAGAGCCCGGTGGTCTCCAGATCGAAGAACACGAAGCGCGCCCCGTCGCCGCGGGCGGGCGCGGGCAGTCTCGATCGGCAGGAAATCGGCATGCGAATCCCCTCGCCTCGCTTTCATAGAGCCTTATTCGTTTTGATGGAATCCGAGTCGGGCTCTAGCTTTTTGTTTGAGCATGATCTTTTCCGAAAACCGGTTCCCACCCCCGGATCAAGTCCGGGGGCAGGCTTTTTCAGGATCATGCTCTAGCCGCCGGGGATTCCGCTGTCGCCCTTCTCGCCCGCCGGGGAAAAGGCACGATTTGAATGTTCTTGTTTTGTTCTATAAGATCGAGACCCCTTCAAGAGCTTGTCCCATGCGTAGTTCCGGCGAGTTGCGCTACCTCTTCCTCGACCTCAACGCCTATTTCGCCAGCGTCGAGCAGCAGGAAAACCCGCGCCTGCGCGGCCGGCCGGTCGCGGTGGTGCCCATGGCCGACACCGACACCACCTGCGCCATCGCCGCGAGCTACGAGGCTAAAGCTTTCGGCGTGAAGACCGGCACCCGCATCTGGGAGGCGCGCCGGCTCTGCCCCGATCTCGTCCTGGTGCCCGCGCGCCACGATCTTTATGTCGATTATCACCACCGCATCATGGCCGAGGTCGAGAACCACCTGCCGATCCACAAGGTGATGTCGATCGACGAGGCCGCCTGCCGCCTGATCGGCGACGAACGCGAGCCCGAGCGGGCGCGAACGCTCGGCCGCGCCATCAAGGCCGGCATCCGGGCGAAGGTCGGCGACGCGCTCCGCTGTTCGGTCGGCATCGCGCCGAGCGTGCTCACCGCCAAGATCGCCGCCGACCTGGAAAAGCCCGACGGCCTGGTGCTGCTCGAAGCCAAGGATTTACCCGGCCGGATCCTCGGCCTGCAACTCACCGATCTTCCCGGCATCGGCGAGAACATGGCGGCGCATCTCGTGCACGCGGGCGTCACCGACGTCGCCGCGCTGTGGGCGCTCGCGCCCAAACAGATGCGCGCGATCTGGAACTCGGTGGTGGGCGAGCGCTTCTGCTATGCGCTGCACGGCTTCGAACTGCCCGAGCTTGCGACCTCGCGCCGCTCCATCGGCCACAGCCGCGTGCTGGCGCCCGCGAGGCGCGCGCCGGCGCGCGCCCGCCTCGTCGCCCGCGCGCTCCTGTTGAAGGCGGCGGTGCGGCTGCGGCGCTACGGCTATGCCGCGGGCGGGCTCGGGCTTTCGGCGCGGCCGCTCGAGCTTGCGCGCTTCGCGCAAGAGACGAGATTTCCGCCGACCCAGGACAGCTTCGTGCTACTCGCGGAGCTGGAGCGGCTGTGGCGCCGCTTCCTCGCCGAGCGCGGCGCGCGCGCGCCTTTGATCAAGACCTCGATCTGGCTCTTTCGTCTGGTGCCGATCGAGGCGCGCGTGGCGGATTTCTTCGTGGCGCGCCGCGCCGACGGGCTCACCCGCGGCGAGGCTTTGTGGACCGCGCTCGACCGCCTCGGCGCCCGCTACGGCCGCGGCGCCGTGGCACTCGCCTCCCAGCGCGACCTCGCTTTGCAATATCTCGGCGCCAAGATCGCCTTCACCCGGGTGCCGGACCCGATCGAGTTCGACGAATAGCCGCGATTGACGCGCGAAAAGCGCCGGCCGTGCCCGCGCCCGGGCGCGAGACAATCCTCACGCCTGCGCCGCAGGCGGCGGAGTTAGGAAAGCGTTCAGCTCACGCCCAGCTTCTTGTGCAGGCCGGTCGAGGTGGTCGTGTACTGGAACACCAGCTTCTTGTCCGGGAAGACGTAGCGGTGCGGCCTCTCGCGCCATTGATGTACCTACGCCATTGACGCATACTACGGCCATGCCAGCCCTTCTCCACGTTGTGGCGGAGCTGCCGCAGTTCCTCCGCGATGCGCGGGCCGCAAGACTTAACGAGGACGAACACAACGCGATCGTGGATACGATCGCGGGCGATCCGTTGCAAGGAAATGAGATTCGCGGATCGGGCGGCGTGCGCAAGGTCCGCTTCGCCGGACGCGGCAAGGGCAAGAGTGGCGGATATCGGGTCGTGACGGCCTATTTCGGGCCTGACGCTCCGGTGTATCTCGTCGCTCTGCTCAGCAAGGGCGAACGGGCAAACTTCAGCGTGGCGGAGGTCGCCGGTTTCAAGGCGCTGACGACCGAGATCGCGCATTATTGGCGAAGGAGAACAAGATGAAGAAAGCGGCCGACAGAATCATGCAGGGCCTGCGCGAGGCCGCGGCGCATGCGCGCGGCGAGAAAGTGCCTGGATTGAAGGTGCATGTCCCGCGCAATGTCGACGTCTATGCCATTCGCCGCCGCACAGGCCTCTCGCAGGAAGCCTTCTCCCGGCGGATCGGCGTTTCCACGGGGACGCTGCGCAATTGGGAACAGGGGCGCCGCGCGCCTGACGGCCCCGCCCGCGTGCTGCTCGCGCTGCTGGCGCACAATCCGCGGATCGTCGAGGAGACGATCGGCGGGTGAAAGCGGCTACGCCACCCCCAGCTTCTTATGCAGGCTGGTCGAGGTGGTCGTGTACTGGAACACGAGCTTCTTGCCGGGATGCACGATCGCGTGCGCGGCCTGCGCCATCAGCGCCGCTTCGTGGAAGCCCGACAAGATCAGCTTGAGCTTGCCCGGATAATGACTGATGTCGCCGATGGCGAAGATGCCGGGCGCGCTCGATTGGAACTTCTCGGTGTCGACCGGGATGCGCTCCTCGTGCAAATTGAGGCCCCAGCGCGCCACCGGCCCGAGCTTCATGGTGAGGCCGAAGAACGGCAGCAGCGCGTCGGCTTCGATCGCGAAGGTCGAATTGTCGCCGCGCCGCGCCAGCACGCGGGCGAGCTTGCCGCCCTCCCCTTCGAGCGCATGCAGCTGGCCGAGCATGAAGTTCATTTTCCCCTCGGCGACCAGCCCGTGCATCTTGTTGACGCTGGCGGGCGCGGCGCGGAATTGGTCGCGCCGGTGCAACAGCGTCACGCGCTTGGCCACCGGCACCAGATTGAGCGTCCAGTCGAGCGCGGAATCGCCGCCGCCCACGATCACGATGTTCTTGCCGCGGAAGGCGTCGGGCTTGCGTACCGAATAGAACACCGATTTGCCTTCATAGGCCTCGAGGCCGGGAACCGGCGGCCGCTTCGGCTCGAACGCGCCGCCGCCCGCGGCGATCACGACGACTTTGGCCTCGATCTCGGTGCCGAGTTCGGTGGTGAGCCGAAAGCCGCCGTCTTTCGTGCGCGTCAGCCCGTCGACCCGCTCGCCGAGATGGAACGTGGGCGCGAACGGCTTGATCTGGGCCAGCAGCCGGTCGACCAGCTCCTGGCCGTTGATCACCGCGATGCCGGGAATGTCGTAGATCGGCTTTTCCGGATAGAGCTCGGCGCACTGGCCGCCGGGCTTGTCCAGGACATCGATGAGATGCGCCTTGATGTCGACGAGGCCGAGCTCGAACACCGCGAACAGCCCGATCGGCCCGGCGCCGATGATGACGGCGTCGGTCTTGAGGGTCGCGCGTTTGGCGGTTTCGTTCATTCTGTCCGCTTGTTCCGAACCCATACCTACCCGCCGCGGCGCATCGTGCAAAGTACGGCAAGGAAGAAAGCGGGCGAGCTTAACCCTGGCGCTCCGGCGTCCGCACGATGAGGCCGTCGAGCGCATCGGTCATTTTGATCTGGCAAGAAAGCCGCGAATTAGGGCTCACGTCGAAGGCGAAGTCGAGCATGTCCTCTTCCATGGCCGAGGGCGGGCCGACCTTCTCCTTCCAGGCCTCGTCCACATGCACATGGCAGGTGGCGCAGGAGCAGGCGCCGCCGCACTCGGCGACGATGCCGGGCACGCTGTTCTTGATCGCATTCTCCATCACGGTCGATCCGACCGCGGCCTCGACGGTGCGTGCGGAGCCGCCGTGGTCGATATAGGTGATTTTCGGCATCGGGAATAAGGCTGTCGGGTCGGGGACGCACCCTATATAGGCGCGCGCCGCGAAAGGCGAGCCTTGCCGCTCAGCCCCGCGCGATCAGCCCGGACAAAGCGAGCCGCGCCTCCACCACCCGGGCGGACAGGCGCGCGAGCATGCCGATGACGGCGACGGGGTCGTCGTCCGCCGTCTCGATCGCCTCGGCCGCATTCGCCAAAACGAACGCACCGACGCCGCGCGCCGCACCCTTGAGGGTATGCGCGGCTTCGCTCCGCCTGCGCGGATCGGCGGCCGTCGCGATCTCCGTCAACAGCTTCTCGGCCTGGCGATCGAACAGCTGAAGCACTTCGCGGGCGAGCGCGCGGTCGCCGTTGGTCGCCTGCTCGAGATGGGCGAGGTCGAAGGGACCTTGCCCGGCCGCTGCGACGGCCGCCGGCCTTGCCTTGTTTGCCTTGCTTGCCATCGGGACGCCTCCGGCCCTGTTGCAGGCCTGCGGCATCCTCCCTCATTTGGGTAAACGGAGGCTCAAGCCCCGGAACGGCCACGATTGCGTGGCGGCTCTTTCCCCAGCACCCGGTAGCCCGACGGGGTCAGCCGGCACACCAGCCAGTCGGGCTTGATCGGGTTGCTGATCCAGGGTTCGGCCCAGCCATGTGCAACGCAGGCTTCGATGGTGCGGCGGGGAATTTCGCGGCCGTCCTCGTCGAAAAGCGGGAGTTTACCCCCGGATTCCTTGAGGCCGCGGGCGAGATAGCGCCGCTGGGCAAGGGTGAGCGGACCCTCGCCTTCCGGCAGGGCTGCCACCGCCACCACGTTGCGTCCCGATCCTGCTGCTGCCTTGGCCCGCATGGTGAAAAAGTCGTTAACGATGTTACGAAAGCTTGAGCGTTTCAGCGTTCCCCTCACCGGCCCATTAGGGATAGGATACCCGAGCGGTGGACTGGAGTCCCGGCCGTCCGGCGCCCATCTGTAAGAGGGCGTTGGCAAGCCGGGTGGGCGCCATATTCGGCGGAATGTGACGGGCGCGGGCCGTAAGCTTCGGCCACCGCCGTGTTTCGTCGGTCAGGGTACCATAGTAAGGACCAGGGGCGGCGAGTAAAATGACCAATACTCCCAAGAAGACTCAGGATCCGACCGAGGCGGCGCTGCTGGCAATCGAAGAGGCGCTCAATCTCGGCGAGCCAGCTGCGGCCAAACCCGCGCCGGCTGGGCCCGATCCGTTTGCACCGCGACAGAGCGGCTTGGCTCCGGTTCCAGATTCCTCCGCCAAGGCCGAAGCGGTCGAGGACGAGCTGTTTTCCGATCCTCCCCGGCCGAGCCGGCGGCTCGAGGGCGCGGAGCGCCGCGCCGCCAACGACGACCGCCAGTCGGTCGGTGAGATCCTCGCCGCCCTCCACCACAAGCCCTCGCCGGTTCCGTTCTACCTCGCCGGCGTGCTGGCGGCGCTCTGGGTCATCGCCGGAATCTTCCTCGGCTATTCGCGCGTGAAGGGCGACATCGCCGCCACCACCCGGCTC
Organism: Xanthobacteraceae bacterium; assembly: GCA_030648135.1. GTDB lineage: Bacteria > Pseudomonadota > Alphaproteobacteria > Rhizobiales > Xanthobacteraceae > JAUSIF01. The sequence continues at coordinate 1,339 of JAUSIF010000156.1, read as the reverse complement.
ATTGAAATTATCGCTCTGCCGAACTTCTGGCCCTTCCTCGCCACGCTGGTTTTGCCGCCGGCCGGCATGTTCCTGCTCGCCGCGCTCGCCCGCCGCACGCAGGAGATGCGGTTGGTCGCCAGCGCCATGACCGAAGTGACGGTGCGCCTGGCCGAGCCCGAAGGGGTATCGACCGACGCCATCGTCAGCGTCGGCCAGGCGATCCGGCGCGAGGTCGCGGCGCTCGGCGACGGCATCGAGCGCGCCATCGCGCGCGCGACCGAGCTGGAGACCATGGTGCGCAACGAGGTCGCGACGCTGGAGCATGCCTATGACGACAACGAGATCCGCATGCGCAGCCTGGTCGAGGAGTTGCAGAGCCAGCGCGACGCCATCATCTCCCATGCCACCCGGCTGAACGAGGCGACCTCCGGCGCCCATGAAGCCTTCACCCTCGATGTCGACGGTGTGAACGCCCGCATCAACGCCAGCATCACCGATGCGACCGACCGCGTGACCGATCAAATCCTGTCCAAGGCCGAGATGGCGCGGTCGCAGATCATCGCCGCCGGCGACATCGTCGGTGAATCGTTCGCCGGCAAGAGCAACGATGCGACCGAGCGTCTGACCCAGGTCGGCGTCGAGGTCGCCAAGGCGATCAGCGCACGCAGCGCCAAGGTGACCGAGGGCCTGCACGAATCGATGCAATCGATGTCGGCGGCGATCGCCGCCAAGGGCGACACGGTCCGCGAGCTCTTGGGCTCGCGCCTCAAGGCGATGGAGGATTCGATCGCGCAGCGCGGCAACGAGATCGCCGATCGCGTCTCCGCCGACAGCGCCGCCCTCGCCCAGCGCATCACCGATGGCCTGCAAGGCCTCGACAACACGGTCAAGGTCTATGGCAGCGGCCTCTTGCAGCAGATCACCCAGACCGTCGATTACGTCAACGAAAACACCCGCGTGAACCTCACCAGTTTCGACGAACGGGTCGCCACCAAGATGCGCGACACAACCGAGGCGATCGACACGCGCATCGCCCGCATCGAGCAGACGCTCGATACCCGCACGCAAAGTCTCAACCAGACGCTCGCCAACCGCACGCTCGAATTCGCGCGCACCGTCGCCGACGGCGCCAAGAGCGCGACCGAGGCGGTCGACAAGTCCGTCGCCGGCATGGGCGAATATTTCTCCGGCAAGGCGCAGGACATCGCCGTCACCATCTCCGACCGCGCCGAGGCGGTCGACCGCATCCTCGGCACGCGGGCGCTGGAGATCACCGAGAACCTCGACTCCCGCGTCAAGCGCTTCGAGGACGCCGTCGCCAACAAGCTCGAGCACATCGCCAACTCGATCGAGAGCA
>JAUSIF010000235.1 GCA_030648135.1 Xanthobacteraceae bacterium | reverse complement strand
CGCCCGGCGCGGTCGCGGGCGGCGGCTGCTCCGGCTCCGCCACAGGCGGTGTCGGCTCGGCCGCGGGCGCAACGGGTGCGGCCTGTTTCACCGGGCGCCCGGATTTATCCTTGCTCTGCGTGAGGGCGGGGCGCGGCTGCGCCAATTTCTTCGCGCTCTCCTCGGTCACCACGATGTCGCCCTGCTGCACCGTGAAGTCGCGCTCGACGCCGAGCGCGTCGGCCCAGCTCTGGCCGGGCGTGCGGCAGGAACAGGCCGCATTATATTCCTGCCGGTATTTGAAGGCGTTCGGCATCTCGCTATAGAGCTGGCCGCTGGTCGAGACCGCCTGGGCGACTTCCTCGCCCGGATGGCGGTGCGCATAGAGGGCGACTTCGGCCGCCGGACAAAGCCGCTTGCACGCCCGCTCGTCGTCCTGGAAGCGGCCCGGCACCGTCGCGTAGCTGATCGGAAAATAGAAGCCGTCGCAGGTGCGCACGCACAAAGTGCGGTAGGTCGACGACATCGGCATTTCGAGCGGGCCGGATTCCACCGTGCTCTCCTCGCGCCAGCCGCCGCCGAACAGCCCTTCGAAAAAGCCGCGCTGGCGCGGCGGCTGAGCCGAGGTGGTGCGGTATTGCGGGCCGCAATTGTTCTGCGCCAGCGAGGCGATCAGCTGGCGGCGCTGCAGGTCGCGGTTGAGGTCGCTGCCGCCGCGCATCTGTCCGAGCTCGGCGGTCATGCGGTCGAGATTGCCGCGCATGCGGCCGATCTGCGAATTGAGCTGGTCGCATTGCGGCGGTTTCGGCGAGCCGAACAGAAAGAAGCTGCCGCCGGAATCGCAGCCGGCGCGGCGGCCCTGCATGATGGTCTGATCGAGTTCGTAGCGTTGCCGGGTGATGGCGTCTTCGTAGCGGCGAACGGTATCGGGATTGGCGTTGGCGACCGCGTCGATCTGCGCCAGCGCGCTCTCGAGCCGGAGGCAGGCCGGGTTGTTCGAGGAGCCGAGCGGCGGCCGCGGCGCCTGCACGCCGGGCGGCGGAGCGCCGGGAATATTCGCGGGCGGCAGCGGTTGCGCGCCGGCGGCGCCCAGCCAGGCGACGCGCGCGGCGGCGGCGAGACTTGCAATTCTGGCGAGGCGAAACGGGGTCATCGGCCGATCAGGTTGCGCGGGGACGCAGGCAACAGACGCGGGAAAGTTGACCGAAATGTGAAGGGAACTCGAAGGATCGAGGGTCATTCGGCATCGGGCTGCGCTTCCGGCGCGGCCGCGGCAAACGCCGGATGCTGCTTCGCCGCGGCGTCGACGGCGACCACGCGCGGGAAGTCGGAGAGCGGGATATGGAAGCGCCGCGCGTTATAGACCTGCGGCACGATGCAGAGGTCGGCGATGGTCACGCGATCGCCGAAGGCATAGGGACCCGGCTCGATCACCCTGTCGACCGCGGCGAAGCCTTCGCGGATCCAGTGCGCGGTCCAGGCATCGAGCGCCTTGTCGTCGGCGCCGAATTGCTCGGTCAGGCGCTTGCGGGTGCCGGCGTTGTTGACCGGATGAATGTCGCAGCTGATGATTTGCGCGACCGCACGCGCGTGCGCCCGCGCGATCGGATCGCTCGGCAACAGCGGCGGCGAGGGATAGATTTCGTCGAGATATTCGATGATCGCGAGCGACTGGATCAGGAGATTGCCGTCGTCGAGCAAAAGCGCCGGCACCCGCCGCTGCGGATTGATCGCGCGATAATAGTCGTGCAGGTGCTCGCCGCGCCCGAGATGGACCGGGATCGATTCATAGGGAAGGTTCTTCAACGCCAGCGCGATCCGCACCCGATAGGCGGCCGACGAGCGGTAATAGGTATAGAGCTGCATGCTGCCCCCGCCGCAATTTTCTCATACCGGCCGGCCGGCGTCGATCACAGTGCCGCGAGTGTCCAGCCGGCGGTCCCGATATTCCGGGCAACCTGCTTGCCGTTTTTCGCGATCTCGCCCGCGGCGAGCGGTCGCTCGAGCCGAAGCTCGGCCATGAATTCCGCACCAACGATCGAACACCGGCGTCCTATCGCTGGAAGACGTAGGCACGCGTCGATTCTCAACCGCATGCCCGATTGTCGCGGCGCCGGTAGAGAAGTAGAGCATCGGAGGGTGTAGAGGCTCTCCCCGATGTGTTATTTTTGCCACGCTCCGCAAAAACCTTTGCAGAATGGGCTTGTTTGCCCAGGGTTTGGGCACACTGCTGAAAATGTGTCGTTGCTCCAAACCCTGATTATTGTTGAATTTCGAGCGTGATTTGGAGCTTCCATCGCGCGCGGATGTTGTCCCCGGCCAGGCGGCCGGCGCTTTCCCGGATCGGCATTCGAGGCGTAGGATAACAAGCACACACAGGGGTTTTCCATGCGGGGCAAAATGAAGAAAGCAATCATCCTCGGAGCGGGTTCGCTCGCTTTGCTGCTGGCGGGGCCGGCAATGGCGGCGGACGCGCCAGTAAGGAAAGCTCCGGCAGCGGCCGCTGCGACGCCTCCGCCTCCGCCCTTCGATATCGCGTTCGGCGCCGCCGTTAGCAACGACTACAATTTCCGCGGCGTGTCGCAATCGAACCGTAAATGGTCCGGCGGCGGCTATATCGAGCCGCAGTGGAACGGTCCGTGGGGCCAGTTCTATGTCGGCGTCGCCGGTTGGCGGATGGAAATGCCGAACACGCCGACTTACGGCTTCACGGACATGCCCGCTGAAATCGACTTGTATGGCGGCT
>JAUSIF010000222.1 GCA_030648135.1 Xanthobacteraceae bacterium | reverse complement strand
GGATGAAAGCCGGCGCGAAATCGGCGGCGACCACCGCCACGTCCGCCCGTGCGGCCCGCGCTGCCTCCAAGGCGAGCGCCGCCACCGCCACTCCGGAGGAAAGCGCCAATTGCTGGGCGACGCTGGCGATGCTGGTCGCCTGGCTCATGATGCGCGTCTCCACGTCGGCATAGGCGAGCGTATTCACGCTGGTGAACTGCAGCGAGCGGAAGAAGCCGCCGGCGAGCAGCACCACCACGATCAGCCAATAGGGCGTCTGCGGCGTAAATAGTGCGGCGATCCCGATGAACAGGCCCGCGATCATAGCGTTCGCCACCACCACCCGCTTGAACCCGATGCGGTGCAGGATCGGCGCGGCGGTGGCGCGCATGGTGATGGCGCCGATCGCGGCGGAGAAGGTGAGCAGCCCGGACTGAAACGGCGTCAGCCCGAAGCCGATTTGGAATAGGAGCGGCAGCATGAACGCCATGGCGCCGATGCCGAGCCGAAACAGCGAGCCGCCGACCACGCTCGCGTAGAAGGTCGGGATCGCGAGCAGCTTGAGGTCAAGCATGGGCGCCTTTGTCCGCCGTGCGTGGCGCACATAGGCGATGGTCGCGATCGCGCCCACGCCGAGGAGGCTCGCCGCGATGGCGGGATGCAGCAGTCCCTGGCCGAAGGTCGTGAGCCCGAAGGCAATTCCCGAGAGCCCGATGCCGGAGAGCACGAAGCCGCGCTTGTCGAGCGGCGGCACGTTCTGCTCGCGCACGTTCTCGATGTAACGGCTCGCGAGCGCGATGCCGATCAATCCGATCGGGATATTGATCCAGAAGATCCAGCGCCAGTTTACATAGGTGGTGATAAAACCGCCGAGCGGCGGCCCGATCACCGGCCCGAGCATGGCCGGCATGGTGAGCCAGGCCAGCGCCGACACCAGTTCATGTTTCGGAATGGCGCGCAGGATGACGAGCCGCCCCACCGGCACCATCATCGCGCCGCCCATGCCCTGCACGACGCGGTAGAGCACGAAGTCCGGCAGCGATTGGGCGAAGCCGCAGGCGGCGGAGCCCAGCGTGAACACGATGATGGCGGCGCGAAAAACGGTGCGGGCGCCGTAGCGGTCGGCCATCCAGCCCGAGATCGGAATGAACACCGCGAGCGACAACAGATAAGAAGTGAGCGCGAGCTTGAGCGAAAGCGGATCGACGCCGAGATCGAGCGCGATCGCCGGCAGCGAGGTGGTAATCACCGTCGAGTCGATGTTCTCCATGAACAGCGCGCAGGCGACGATGAGGGGGACGATGGCGAGGCGAGGCATCTGGCGCTGCGGCGGAGGGCGGGAACGGGCCGGAATCGACGGCGGGACATGGACATAGCGCCGCTCGCCCCCGCCGTCATCCGGGCTTAAGCATAGGGGAGGGATGCCGGGGATAGCTGGCTTTCAACCGGCTCCAGCCCTAGGAAAGCCTTCAGCGCCGTGCTAACGACGTTCGCCAACTCGCCGCGTTTGCGAACCGCTACCCGCGGCCTCATCAATTTCCGGCCTAAGTCCGGATTAGGAGTTGGCGATGCCCCGTCTCACCGACGGCCTCGCGCAAGAAGCGCTCACCTTCGACGACGTGCTGTTGAAGCCCGGCCTCTCCGACACGCTTCCGTCCGAGGCCGATATCCGCACCCGCCTCACCCGCTTGGTCACGCTCAATATCCCGATCCTGTCGGCCGCCATGGACACGGTGACCGAGGCCCGCCTCGCCATCGCCATGGCGCAAGCCGGCGGCATCGGCGTCATCCACCGCAACCTCTCGCCCGAGGACCAGGCCGAGCACGTGCGCCGGGTGAAGCGATTCGAATCCGGCATGGTGGTGAACCCGGTCACCATCCATCCCGAGGCGACGCTCGCCCAGGCGCTCGAACTGATGCAGCACCATTCGATCTCCGGCATTCCGGTGGTGGAGCACAGCGCCAAAGGACGCCCGGGCAAGCTTGCGGGCATTCTCACCCACCGCGACGTGCGCTTCGCCACCAACCCGGATGAGCCGGTCTCCGCGCTGATGACCAAGGACAAGCTCATCACCGTGCGCGAGGGCGTGGGCGAGGAGGAGGCGAAGAAGCTCCTGCACCAGCACCGGATCGAGAAATTGCTGGTGGTGGACAAGGACTATCGCTGCGTCGGTCTCGTCACCGTGAAAGACATCGAAAAAGCGGTGAAGAATCCGAACGCCAGCAAGGACGAGCAGGGGCGGCTGCGCGTCGCCGCTGCCACCACCGTAGGCGAGGTGGGCTTCGAGCGCTCGGAGCGGCTGGTCGATGCCGGCGTCGACGTGGTGGTGGTCGATACCGCGCACGGTCATTCCAAGCGCGTGCTCGAGGCGGTGACCCGAATCAAGCGCCTTTCCAACGCGGCGCAGGTGGTGGCGGGCAATATCGCCACCGCGGAAGGCGCCAAGGCGCTGATCGACGCCGGCGCCGACGCGATCAAAGTGGGTATCGGGCCGGGCTCGATCTGCACCACCCGCGTGGTCGCGGGCGTCGGAGTGCCGCAGCTCACCGCCGTGCTTGCCGCGGTCGAAGCCGCCAAGAAGACCGGCACGCCGGTGATCGCCGACGGCGGCGTGAAATTCTCCGGCGATCTGGCGAAAGCGGTCGCCGCCGGGGCCGAATGCGCCATGATCGGCAATTTGCTCGCCGGCACCGAGGAGAGTCCGGG
>JAUSIF010000221.1 GCA_030648135.1 Xanthobacteraceae bacterium | reverse complement strand
CGCCGCCCTTCAGACCCGCCTGCTCGATCGCGCCGCCGAACTGACGCGTCCCGGCGGCCTATTGGTCTACGCGACTTGTTCGCTCGAACCGGAGGAATCCGAGGGTCAGATCGAATCGTTTCTCGCCCGCCGGACCGATTTCGCGCGTTCGGCGGTTTCGGCCCGGGAGGTGGGCGGGATCGAGGCCTTTATTTCGGCGGCGGGAGACCTGCGCACCCTGCCCTGCCATCTCCCCGATCCCGACCCGCGCATGGGCGGCTGCGACGGCTTCTACGCCGCGCGTTTACACCGGGTTTCCTAGACCCCCGCCCGCGGGTGGACAGCGGACTCGACTTCGATATGTTGAGTCGGGGGCCCGGGTGCTTCGCGCCCGAAGGGGAGGAAGGCGAGCGCACCGATGAGCCGTGAGTTCGTGGCGGGGCGGATGCGGCTCGCGCTGTTCGTGGCCGGTCACGGCTGGCGCAGGTTGATCACGCGGTTTACCGCCAATCCGCGTTATCGCTGGCGGATCGGATTGTCGGTCCCCGAGCGGCTGCTGATCGCGCCGCAGGACCTGCGCACCGGCGACCCGACGCTGGCGAGCGAGATCTACGCCGGGCGATTCGCCTTCGCCGGCAAGGTGGTCGCGACCGACGGCCGTTCGCCTTTCGAGATGCGGGCGCCCTCGCGCGAATGGACGGAGGCCCTTTTGGGCTTCGGCTGGCTCCGGCATCTGCGCTCCGCCGGCACTTCGATCGCCAGGGTCAACGCCCGTGCACTAGTCAGTGACTGGATCGCGTTGCAGGGCGGCTCGCATCCGATCGGCTGGGAGCCCGAGATCGTCGCCCGGCGCATCATTTCCTGGCTCACCCAGGCGCCGCTCATTCTGGAGGGCGCCGACCATGCCTTCTACCGCTCCTTCCTGCGCAGTCTTGCGCGTCAGGTGCGCTATCTCCGGCGCAGGTTTTCCGATACCCGCGACGGCCATCCGCACCTGCTCGTCGCCGTCGCTTTATCTTTTGCCGGCCTTTGCATGGCGGGCGAGACGCGACTGCTCAGGAACGGCACGAAACGTCTGGCCGAACAACTCAATCGCCAGATCCTTCCCGACGGCGGCCATATCAGCCGCAATCCGGGCGTGCTGATCGATCTGTTGCCCGATCTGCTGCCATTGCGTCAGGCTTTCGAGGCAAGGAGCGTGTCGCCGCCGCCCGCGCTGCTCAATGCCATCGATCGGATGATGCCGATGTTACGCTTTTTCCGGCATGGCGACGGCGCCTTCGCCCAGTTCAACGGCATGGGCGCCACCCCCGCCGATCTGCTCGCGACCGTGCTCGCCTATGACGACGCGCGCGGCGCTCCGGTCGCCAATGCTGCGCATTCGGGCTACCAGCGCATCGAGGCGAGCCAAGGCGTCATCATCGCCGATACCGGCAAGCCTCCACCGCTGGCGGTGAGCCACGAGGCGCATGCGGGTTGTCTGTCGTTCGAATTCTCCTTCGGACGCAACCGCATCGTCGTCAACTGTGGCATGCCCGCGACCAACCGGGAGAATTGGCGGCAAGCGGCGCGCGCGACCGTCGCCCATTCGACGGTGACGATCAACAATGCCTCCTCCTGCCAGTTTCTGACCGAGCCGACCCTCAATCGTCTGGTCGGCGCGCCGATCATCGACGGGCCGCACAAGGTCCAGGTCGGGCGCGGCGAGCGCGACGGCTCTCTGCTCGTGCGCGCGACGCACGACGGTTATGTCGCCCGCTATTCGTTGCTGCATCAGCGCTCGTGGCGGCTTGCGAAGGACGGCACCCGGCTCGACGGCGAGGACGTTTTCTTTGCTCCCGACGGCAGCGAGGTCTCCGCCAAGGCTCCGGATAACTTCGTGATCCGCTTTCATCTGCATCCCGACGTCAAGGCGAGCCGCCGTGAGGATGGCCACAGCGTTCTGCTCCTGATCGCGGGCAGGGACAGCTGGCTCTTTAGCACGCCCCACATGCGTGTCGAGCTCGAGGAGAGTGTATTTCTCTCCGCCACCGACGGGCCCCGGCGCACGAGCCAGATCGTGATCGCCGCCCGCGTGCGTGAGACGCCGCGCGTGATCTGGACGTTCATCCGCGCTCCGCGGCCGCAGTCCGATCGCCGCGAGTCCGCATCGGTGCCCGAATTGCCGCTCTAGCGCATGATCCGGCGAAGTGGGAACCGGTTCGCCGATAAGATCATGCGCCAGATTAATGAGTTAGCGCGCGATCGGACGTAAAACCGGTACCCACTTTTGCTGATCGCGCGCCAGCGCATCGTCCCGTTCCCCTCTCCGCCGCGTCATGCTATCGCGGCCTCGTCGTCAGCGAGACTTTGTCGATGTCGCCCCGCGTCCGCCCCGTCGTCCGCGCCCTCCTCTCCGTCTCCGACAAGACGGGCCTCGGCGAATTCGCCCGCGCGCTCGGCGAGCGCGGCGTGGTGCTGGTGTCCACCGGCGGCACCGCACGCGCGCTAGCGGAGGCCGGACTGAAGGTCACGGATGTCTCCGAGGTCACCGGGTTTCCCGAGATGATGGACGGCAGGGTGAAGACCCTGCACCCCAAGGTGCACGGCGGCATCCTCGCCATACGCGACGACAAGACCCACGCCGCGGCCCTCCAAGAGCACGGGATCGAGCCGATCGATCTCGTCGTCGTGAGCCTTTATCCCTTCGAAGCGGCGCTCGCGAAAGGCGCCTCCTTCGAGGAGTGCCTGGAGAACATCGACGTGGGCGGTCCTGCCTTGGTCCGCGCGGCGGCAAAGAACCATGCCGATGTCGCGGTCGTGGTCGATCCCGCCGATTACGAGGTGGTACTGGCGGAGATCGCGGCCCACGGCGGCACCACGCTGGCGCTGCGCCGCCTGCTCGCCGCCAAGGCCTTTGCCCGCACCGCCGCCTATGACGCCGCGATCGCGAATTGGTTTGCGGAACAGACCGGCATGGAGACGCCGGTCTGGCGCGCCTTCGCCGGCAAGCTCACGGAGCGGTTGCGTTACGGCGAGAACCCGCACCAGAACGCGGCCTTCTACGCGGGACAGGAGCGGCGCTTCGGCGTCGCCACCGCGCGCCAGGCGCAAGGCAAGGAGCTTTCCTACAACAATCTTGCCGACACCGACGCGGCCTACGAGTGCGCCGCCGAATTCGATCCCAAACACACCGCGGCGGCGGTCATCGTCAAGCACGCCAATCCCTGCGGGGTGGCGGAGGGAAAGAGTCTACTCGAGGCCTACCGCAAGGCGCTCGCCTGCGATCCCCTCTCCGCCTTCGGCGGTGTGGTGGCGCTCAACCGCATGCTCGACGCCGATGCGGCGCGCGCGATCGTGGAGATTTTCACCGAGGTGATCGTGGCACCCGATGCGAGCGAGGAGGCGATCGCGATCGTGGGCGCAAAGAAGAACCTCCGGCTGCTGCTCGCGGGCGGGCTGCCCGATCCGCGCGCGCGCGGGCTTTTCTTCCGTTCGGTCGCGGGCGGTTTCCTGGTGCAGTCGCGCGACAATGCCGTGATCGATGATCTCGAGCTCAAGATCGTGACCAAGCGCAAGCCGGGCGCGGAAGAGCTCGCCGATCTCAAGTTTGCCTTCCGCGTCGCCAAGCACGTGAAGTCGAACGCGATCGTCTATGCCAAGGACGGCGTCACGGTCGGCATCGGCGCCGGGCAGATGAGCCGGGTGGATGCCGCCCGCATCGCGGCGCTGAAGGCGCGCGACGCCGCCAAGGCCGCGGGGCTCGCGGATCCGCTCACCAAGGGTTCGGTGGTGGCCTCCGATGCTTTCTTTCCGTTCGCGGACGGGTTGCTCGTCGCCGTCGAGGCAGGCGCCACCGCCGTCATTCAGCCCGGTGGATCGATCCGCGACGACGAGGTAATCGCCGCCGCCAATGAGAACAATATCGCCATGGTCTTCACCGGCGTGCGCCACTTCCGGCACTGACCCGCACGCGCGCGAGCAGAAAAGCACCCGCCAGAAAAAATCCGAGCAGGACCGAAATGCCGGCCTTTTGGCTGGCGGTGGCGGCGGTGACGACGGCGACCAGGAACGGCCCCGCAAACGAAGTCACCTTGGCGCTGAGCGCGAACAACCCGAAAAATTGCGTCAACCGGTCGGCGGGCGCCAACCGCACCAACAACGTGCGCGAGGCGGACTGTAGCGGCCCGACCACGAGCCCGATCAGGAGCCCGACCGCGACATAGGCGCGCTCGGCCGCGGAACCGTAGAGGCCATGACCGGGCTCCGGCGGCGCCACCGCGATGATAAAGGCGATGCGGTCGCGGTCGATGGAGAGAATCGAGAGCGCGGCGAAGGTCAGGATCAAGAGGCCGGCAAGAATCACCGGCTTCGACCCGAAATGGTCGTCGAGCCGGCCACCGACGAAGGCGCCGAGGGCGCCGGTAATGGTCAGCAGGATTCCGAACACGCCAATCTCGATGGTGCCCCAGCCGAAAGTGCCGGCGGCATAGATGCCGCCGAAGGCGAACAGCGCGACGAGACCGTCGGCATAAATCATGTTGGCGAGAAGAAAGAGGCTGGCGTCGCGGTAGCGCGGCAGATGCCCGAGCGTCTCCGTGAGCGTCGCGAGGCCGTGCCGGACCGCCGTGCGCAGGGGAAGCTTCTTCGGCTGGTCGGGCGTGAACAGAAACAGCGGCAGCACGAACACGACGAACCAGATCGCCGACAGCGGCCCGGCGGCGCGGTCGCTCTCGTGCAGCGCCGGATCGAGACCAAACAGCGGTGCCAAGCCCAGGAGCGTTCGGCCGGTCTCCGGATTGGCCGCAATGAAGCCGAGCATGAGCAGAAGGCTCGCAAGCCCGCCAGCATAGCCCATGGCCCAGCCGGTGCCCGAAAGCCGCCCAAGCCGCTCGGGCGGTACCAGCGCCGGCATCATGGCGTTCGCGAACACTGAAGCGCATTGCGCGCCGACGGCGCCGACCGCGAAGGCGACGAGAACGGGCGCGATCGTCGCGGCTTCGCCCGGCTTGCCAAACCACAACAGCGTCGCGCCGAGTACGATGAGCGTGCCAAAACCCGCGATCCACGGTTTGCGGCGGCCGGCCGCGTCGGCGACGGCGCCGAGCACGGGAGCGAGCACGGCGATCGCCAAGCCGGCGGCGCTGGTCGCGAATCCCCACAGCGCCTGGCCGCGGGCCGGGTCGGACGCCACCGCGGCGGCGAAATAGGGCGCATAGACGAAAGTGGTAATGAGCGTGAAGAAGGGCGTCACCGCCCATTCGAACAACACCCAGCCCCAGATCGCGCGGCGCGGGACGGAATGAAAAGCGGGGCCGGGAATCTGCATGCCGCGAGCTTTGGCGCCGTTCCGTTCAATTCTCGGCGAGATCGGCGAGCAGGCTCACGGCGACCGCCAGTTTCGACAAGGTGAGGCCGGAAGCGGCGATTTCGTGGATGCCGGCGCGGACCCGTTCGACCTCGCGCCGGCGCCGCTCGACCCAAGCCTCGACCGCAGCCGCGCCAGCCATGCCGGTCGCGAGCATTTCGGCCGTGAGCCTGCGCGTGCTCGCCGCGATCTCCACCAGCGCACGGTCGAGAGCGAGCCGGTCGAAATGATCGGAGACCTCGATCGTCCGCGCCGCCTCGATGATGCGGTCAAGCTGGAAGAAACTGCCGGCCGCGAAATAGGTCCCGGTGACCGCCTCGACCGGCTTGCCGGTCCGGTCGGCGACCAACACGATATCGGGCGCCGCGGCAAGCTCCGGCAGGCTCGCGACCTTGCGCGCGAGCGCCGCGGGCACGCGAGCGGCGACGAGTTCGGCCGAGCGTGCGTCGCGCGCAGTTTTCCGTTCCGGGGGCAGCGCCTGGTCGAGGGCAGCTTCCACCGTCTTGATGCCGGCACGGTAATGGGTCACGACCTCGGCCAGTCCGCGCTTGAGATCGCCGTTGCGCAGGAACCAGGTGACGCGGTCGAGCAGCAGGTCCTGCACCGATGCATAGAGCGAGAGCTGGAGCGCGCCCTGCACGCGCGCATCGAGAGCGTCGATCTCGCCGTTCAGTTCGGTCATGCCATAGGAGTCGCGCGCGGCGGCAAAGGCCTTGGCGATGGCGGGAAGCTCGGCGCCGGCCTGATCGGAAATGCGCACGACGAAGGCAGGCCCGCCCCGATTGATCATGGAATTGGCGAGCATGGTGGCGATGATCTCGCGCCGCAGCCGATGGCCTTCGATCGCGTCGGGAAAGCGCTCGACCACCGGCTTCGGGAAATAGCGCACCAGTTCCCGGGCCAGGTAAGGATCGTCCGGCACGTCCGAAGCGATGAGATCGTCGTTGAGCACGATCTTGGCATAGGCGAGCATCACCGCGAGCTCGGGCCGAGTGAGGCTCTGCCCGCGCTTGCGCCGCTCGGCGAGCTCCATGTCCGAGGGCAGGAATTCGACCGTACGGTCCAGGAGCCCGCGCGTCTCCAGACTCTGCATCAGCCGGTTCTCAAAACCGAGATCCTCGATTCCCCGCAGCTCGGCGAGCGAAAGCGCGAGCGTCTGCAGATAATTGTTGCGCAGCACGAGAGCCGCCACCTCGCCGGTCATCGCGGCGAGCAACGGGTTGCGCGTCTCGGTCGAAAGCCGACCGTCGCGCACGGGAAGGCTCAGCGCGATCTTGAGATTGACCTCAACGTCGGAAGAATTGACGCCGGCCGAATTGTCGATGGCGTCGGTATTGAGCCTGATGCCGCGCCGCGCCGCCTCGACGCGGCCGTTTTGGGTCATGCCGAGATTGGCGCCTTCGCCGATCACCTTGCATCGCAATTCCGCAGCGGCGACCCGGATCGGGTCGTTGGTCCGGTCTCCGACCCGATCGTCGGTCTCGGCCGCGGCGCGCACGTAAGTGCCGATGCCGCCGAACCACAGAAGATCGACCGGCAGCTTGAGGATCGCGTTCATCACCTCGGCCGGCGTCGCCTCTTCCGCGTCGAGCCGCAACAGCACGCGCGCTTCGGGTGAAAGCGGGATTTTCTTCGCGCTGCGCGCAAACACCCCGCCGCCCTTCGAGATAAGCTTCTTGTCGTAGTCCTGCCAGCTCGAGCGCGGTAGTTCGAACATGCGCTTGCGCTCCGCCCAGGATCGTTCCAGGTCGGGATCGGGATCGATGAAGATATCGCGGTGATCGAAGGCGGCGACGAGCCGGATGGTTTTTTCGAGCAGCATGCCGTTGCCGAATACGTCGCCGGACATGTCGCCGACGCCCGCGACCGAAAACGGCGTCGCGCGGATGTCGATGTCCATCTCGCGGAAATGGCGTTTCACCGCCTCCCAGGCGCCGCGGGCGGTGATCCCCATTTTCTTGTGGTCGTAGCCGGCCGAGCCCCCGCTCGCGAACGCATCGCCAAGCCAGAAGCCGTGGCGGATCGCGATGCCGTTGGCCGTGTCCGAGAAGGTGGCGGTGCCTTTGTCGGCCGCCACCACGAGATAGGGGTCGTCGATGTCATGACGCACGACGTTAGGCGGAACGACGATCCCTTGCGGCCCGATATTGTCGGTGAGCTCCAATAGGCTGGCGATGAATATCTCATAGGCAGCGGTGCCCTCAGCCAGGATCGCCTCGCGCGCGCCGCCAGCGGGCAATTTCTTGGGCACGAAGCCGCCCTTGGAGCCGACCGGAACGATGACCGTGTTCTTGACCTGCTGCGCCTTCACGAGACCCAACACCTCGGTGCGG
>JAUSIF010000212.1 GCA_030648135.1 Xanthobacteraceae bacterium | reverse complement strand
CGTCACCCAGGTCGCCCAGACCGAGGAAGAGCTCAAGAAGCTCCTGATTGCCCGCCATCACAGCGAGGACTTCCGCATCCGCAACACCGCCGCGATCCTGGAGACGGCGGTAGCGACCCAGGAAACGCTGACCGTCTTGCTCGCCTCGGTCGCCGCGATCTCGCTCCTGGTCGGCGGCATCGGGGTGATGAACATCATGCTGGTGAGCGTGACCGAACGCACGCGCGAGATCGGCATCCGCATGGCCACCGGCGCGCGCATGAGCAACATCCTGTTGCAGTTCAATACCGAAGCGCTGGTGGTGTGCGGCGTCGGCGGGCTCGTGGGGGTGGCGGCGGGGATCGCCACCGCCCTCTTCGTGCAGGCATTCGGGGTCGCCGTGGTGTTTTCGCTGGCGCCGGCGCTGCTCGCCTTCTCCTGTGCTTTCCTCACCGGATTGCTGTTCGGCTATCTGCCGGCGCGCAAAGCAGCGCGCATGGATCCCGTCGTCGCGCTCTCCCACGAGTAAACGGCGCGCCGGCGCTTGATTTAGCGGGGGTCGGTTACTAGGTTGCGCCGCCCCGATGACTGATCCTGCGCTTCCCGAATCGCTTCGTCCCGACCGCTCGTTTCAGGGGCTGATCCTGGCGCTCGCTCGCTTCTGGGCCGAGCAGGGCTGCGTGATCCTGCAGCCCTACGACATGGAAATGGGCGCCGGCACCTTCCATCCGGCGACGATCTTGCGCGCGCTGGGGCCGAAGCCCTGGAAGGCCGCCTATGTGCAGCCCTCGCGCCGGCCCAAGGACGGGCGCTATGGCGAAAACCCGAATAGGCTGCAGCACTATTACCAATTCCAAGTGACCCTGAAGCCCTCCCCCGACGACATCCAGGAGCTTTATCTAAAATCGCTCGAAGCGATCGGCATCGACCGCAAGCTGCACGACATCCGTTTTGTCGAGGACGACTGGGAAAGCCCGACGCTCGGCGCCTCGGGGCTCGGCTGGGAATGCTGGTGCGACGGCATGGAGGTGACGCAATTCACCTATTTCCAACAGGTCGCGGGCTTCGAATGCGCACCGGTCTCGGGCGAGCTCACCTATGGGCTGGAGCGCCTCGCCATGTATGTGCAGGGCGTGGAAAACGTCTTCGATCTCAATTTCAACGGCCGCAGCGGCGCCGACAAGGTCAGCTACGGCGACGTATTTCTGCAGGCCGAGCAGGAATATTCGCGCTACAATTTCGAATATGCCGACACCGAGATGCTGTTTCGCCACTTCAAGGACGCCGAGGAGGAGTGCAAGCGGCTGCTCGCCGCGGGCGCGAAGGACAAGCGTCACGAAATGGCGCTGCCGGCCTATGACCAGTGCATCAAGGCGAGCCATGTCTTCAATCTCTTGGACGCGCGCGGCGTGATCTCGCTCACCGAACGGCAGAGCTATATTTTGCGCGTACGCGAGCTGGCGAAGCGTTGCGGCGAGGCGTGGCTGAAGACCGCGGGCGGGGGCGCGTAGTGCCCGACCTCTTGCTCGAACTCTTGTCCGAGGAAATCCCGGCGCGGATGCAGGCGGCGGCGCAGGAAAATTTGAAAAAGTTCGTCACCGACGCGCTGGTGGCGCAGGGACTCGCCTATGAAGGTGCCAAAGCCTTCGCGACCCCGCGCCGGCTCGCGCTCGCGGTGCAGGGCCTGCCCGCGCGCCAGCCCGACCAGCGCGAGGAGAAGAAGGGCCCGCGCGTCGGCGCGCCCGCGAAGGCGATCGAAGGATTCCTGAAAAGCGCCGGGCTGAAATCGATCGATCAGGCCAAGGTGCAGAAGGACAAGAAGGGCGACTTTTATATCGCCTTGATCGAGCGCAAGGGCCGACCGACGGCCGAAGTGATCGCCGAAATCGTGCCCGAGGTGGTGCGCGACTTTCCGTGGCCGAAGTCCATGCGCTGGGGCACGGGCGGCCTCAAGTGGGTTCGGCCGCTGCATTCGATCCTCTGCACCTTCGGGCCGGAGACCGAAGAACCGGAGGTCGTGCGTTTTGAGATCGACGGCATCAAAGCGGGCAATGTCACTTGCGGCCACCGCGTGCACGCGCCGGAAAAAATCAAGATACGGCGCCTCGCGGATTATCTGAAGAAGCTCGAAGCGGCCAAGGTCGTGCCCGACCGCGAGCGGCGCAAGGCGACCATCCACGCCGATGCCAAGAACCTCGCGCTCGCGCAAGGCTTGGAGCTGGTGGAGGACGAGGGGCTGCTCGAAGAGGTCGCGGGCCTGGTCGAATGGCCGGTGGTGCTTCTCTCCGAGTTCGACGCGGCCTTTCTCGACATTCCGCCCGAGGTGATCCGCGCCACCATCCGCGCCAATCAGAAATGCTTTGTGCTGCGCGATGCGAAGAGCGGGAAGCTCGCCAATAAATTCATCCTCGTCGCCGACGTGGAAGCGAGCGACGGCGGCAAGGCGATCAAGGCCGGCAATGCCCGCGTCATCCGCGCCCGGCTCGCCGACGCCAAGTTCTTCTGGGAACAGGACCGGAAGAAAAAGCTCGAAGATCGACTGCCAAAATTCAAGAGCATCACGTTCCACGACAAGCTCGGAACGCAGGCTGAACGCATCGAGCGCATCGAGCTTTTGGCGGACGCACTCGCGGCCATCGTCAAAGCCGACCCGGCCAAGGTCGAGCGGGCGGCGCGGCTCGCCAAGGCCGATCTCCTCACCGAGGTCGTAGGCGAGTTTCCCGAGCTGCAGGGCCTGATGGGAAAATATTATGCGCTGGCCGAGAAGATCGATCCCGAGATCGCGGCGGCGTGTGAGGAGCATTACAAGCCGCAAGGCCCACACGACCGCGTGCCGACCGCTCCCGTCTCGATCGCGGTCGCGCTCGCCGACAAGATCGACACGCTGGTGGGCTTCTGGGCCATCGACGAGAAGCCGACCGGCTCGAAGGACCCCTATGCATTGCGACGCGCGGCATTGGGCATGATCCGGATCGTGATCGAGAACAAAATCCGGTTTCCACTCAAGGAAACGCTGTGGAAACATTTCGCGGCAGTCCGCAAGGACGAAGCGCTGGCGGAAGCCATCGCAATCCTTCACCCATTGCAGAAAGACATCGCCGAGCTCAGCGCTTCCGATGTCGAACCGGCGGTGAAACTCGAAGCAGTCGCCTCACAGGTTGAGCGCGATAAGCGGGTCGAGTTGACCAGCCTCGTTCAGGCCCACAGCGATTTCGATCAGACCGGCAATCTGCTCACCTTCTTCGCCGACCGCCTGAAAGTTCATCTGCGCGAACAGGGCGCGCGGCACGATCTGGTCGATGCGGTGTTTGCGCTGGAAGGTCAGGATGATCTCCTGATGATCGTCCGCCGGGTCGAGGCGCTGGGAAAATTCCTCGACAGCGAGGATGGAAAAAATCTTCTGGTCGGCTACAAACGCGCCGCCAATATCCTCCGTGACGAGGAGAAGAAAAACCCGAACGAAAAATACTCCGGCGAGCCGGACGTAAAGCTCTTGCAGGCGCCCGAGGAAAAGGCGCTCGCGAAAGCGATCGAAGCCGCCGAGAAGGAAGTCGCATCCGCGCTCAAGAAAGAGGATTTCGAGGCGGCAATGAGCGCAATGGCGAAACTGCGCCCGCCGGTCGATGCCTTCTTCGATAAGGTGACGGTGAACGTCGAGGACCGGAAGCTGCGCGAGAACCGCCTGAAGCT
>JAUSIF010000206.1 GCA_030648135.1 Xanthobacteraceae bacterium | reverse complement strand
CATGGAGACGATTGCACACTTCGGTCTTGAACTGGGTCTGACTGAATCCTCCGGTCTGCGCCTGGCCGGTCATGATGAGCCGTGACGCATCGCCGACTGCGGTCTCCAAAACCTGGCCGGCGTAGAACACCAGGGCGATCTCGATGATGGCGAACAGGAGCGCGAAGAAAGGGATGACGACGATGCCGAACTCGATGACCGTGGTCCCGTCATCGCGCCGCACCAGCCTCCTGGCAAACCGCATCAAGCCGCGGCCGGCGCGGCGTGAAGCGATGAACAACGAGATATTTCCGCTCATGGCAACGACTACTCCAACGATCGCCGGAAGATCGAGCGCGTTTGAGTAAGGGTTCTAGCGGATACGGTTTGACGAAGGGTTTCGACGCAATTTAACTCGTGACGGACTGTATTAACCCGGCGTCAACCCTGATTCGAACCGTTTGCCGAAGCGAGCGCCTTGCCCTACTTCGCGGCTGGGCCTTGGCCGCTGGCAAGGCCGTTGCGAGTTCCGCTCTGATTGATGGCGGCGTCGAAATATTCCGGTGCATCACCGAGCACGACGGAACGCTCGCAACGCGGTGCACAGCTCCAGGTTTCGCGAGCAACCCCGCGAAAGACCGTCACGGTGCCGTCCCGTGGCGCGGCGACCTTGAAAGTGTGCTCGGCGAGCACGGCTCCGCGCGCGTCGAGAGCGATGATATTGGTGGTGCCGTAGCTCTTGCCGGTCACGACCAGTAATCCGCCCGTTTGCAATGTTCCGTCGGCAACCGCCGGATTGCCGATGACGATGCTCGCGACCCGTTCGGGCAGGCGCAGGATCTTTGCCTGGTCGAGGATGACGCTGACCGTCTCGGCCGCGAGCGGACGCGGCGTCATGCCGAGAGCGAGAAAGCAAGCGATGGCAAGAACATATCGCAAGGCGAATTTCGTCACGGCACCCTCTTACGCGTGGCCTCGCCTCGTATCACCTTGCCGCGGCGGGACCAGACTGCCACCGACATTCAGGGAAAATGGTGAATGAAATGCAAATGCGCGCCCGCGGAAAGGCTTGGGCAGCGGGGTATTTCGCAGGGATTAGTCTTGCGAATAGGCTCTCCCGAAGGTTTGATGGTATTGAAACAAATTGCGAAAGACCCATTGAAATGGAACTACAGCCGTTTCTTGACCTCGATTTAGCTCCAGGTTGAGCCGGGTTCTCTGTTCGATCCACTTAACCGCGTCGCAAGGGACGGCCCCTATGCTCGCTTGCGAATGGTACCGGACGGGAGCGAGTGCAAATCCCGCGGGACCAAACGCAAAGAGAGTCAACTATGAGTCAAGGAGCCGTTGCCATGAACACGCTCACCCGCTTTGTGAGGGACGAGACCGGCGCCACCGCTATCGAGTACGGCCTCATTGCCGCTTGCATTTCGGTCGCGATCATCACGGTCGCGCAGGGGGTGGGATCGAAGCTGAATTCGACCTTCACGCAGGTCCAGAACGTTCTCAAGTGAACGATCTTGCCGGCAAGGCTCCGACTCGGCCGGAGACATTCGCATTTCGGGAAAAATCGCCCCGGTTTTGCTCACGCCGCATACTTACTTAAAGGTGCATCAAATCGTCGTCTTCCTGTAAAGCCGATCATAAATTGATCCGCATAACTCCTGTCGTGCAGCCGGGAGAATCCGGCGAAGTAGGGAGAAGTAAAAAATGATTCTGCGCAAATTCCTCCGTGACGAGACCGGGGCCACCGCCATTGAATACGGCCTCATCGCCGCCTGCATTTCGATCGCGATCATCACGGTTGCGACGAACGTGGGCTCCAAGTTGAATTCGACCTTCACGCAGGTCGAAAGCGCCCTCAAGTGATCGGCTGACTTCACGGGATCGCGGAAGACCCCGGTCAGCCGGGGTCTTCCGCGGACCGTATTTTCCGAATTCAGCTTCCGTCCATTTTCACCCGCTTTTGCGATTCACCGAACGCTCAGAGTTTTGGCTTAAGCCCTGCTCCAGGAATGTGCGCCCGTACGAACCGACGTATGGGGGAGAGGAAGCCAAATGGTCCGCGAGCTACTGGTGCTCGGCCTGTTCCCGGCAGCGATGGCTTTTGCAGCCTCGAGCGATCTCGTCACCATGACGATTTCCAATCGTCTGTCACTCGCCCTTGCGCTGGCCTTCTTCCTGGTCGCGGCGATGATCGGCATCCCGCTCGTCGATGTGGGGCGCCACGTTCTCGCCAGTCTCCTCGTCCTCGCCGTCGCCTTCGTATTCTTCACCCGCGGTTGGATCGGCGGCGGCGACGCCAAGCTCGCGGCCGCGACCGCGCTCTGGCTCGGATTCGCCCATCTCACCGAATATCTCGTCGTGGCCGCACTCATAGGTGGGGTTTTGACGCTTCTACTGCTCGAACTGCGCAAATTGCCACTACCGAGAGCGCTCGCGGGAACACGCTGGATCGCCCACCTCCATGCCGTCGATACCGGCATCCCCTATGGCATCGCGCTCGCCGCCGCCGGGCTCGTGATCTATCCCGAGACCGTGTTCATGCGGGCGCTGGCCGGTTGACCCGGAAGGCCTGGAGAAACGATTAAATTCGGATACGCCTCATTAACCATAATTTGACGTTTGGCTGTTGCAATCCGGCTCGAACAAGCCGCCCAGCCGTGTCGATTCTTGGGAAGTGAGCGTATGAGAACCGCCCGTATTGTCGTCCTTGGTGTCGCCCTCGCGGCGGGAGGACTGGCCTTCATGCTTGCCGGCGGGGAAAAAGTTCCCGCTCCGGTTCAGCTCGTGCAATCGCCGACGGAGACCGTCGACATCCTGGTGGCGAAGACGGATATCGGCGTCGGGCGCGCGGTTTCGAACGAAGACATGTACTGGCAACCCTGGCCGGTCAAAGCCGCCGGGCCCCTGTTCATCCGCAAGAGCGTGCGGCCGAACGCGATCGAAGATCTCAAGGGCTCCGTCGCGCGCGCGACCTTCGTCGCCGGCGAGCCGATCCGCGAACAGAAACTCGTCAAAGCCGATGGCTCGGGCTTCATGTCGGCGATCCTGTCGGCCGGCATGCGCGCCGTCTCGACCGAAATCTCGGCCGAAACCGGCGCCGGCGGATTCATCCTGCCGAACGACCGGGTGGATGTGCTTCTGACCCGCAAAGAGGCCCCGCGCGCGGGCGGCGGCGACAATGTCGTCAGCGAAACCATCCTGCGCAACGTCCGTGTGCTCGCGATCGATCAGACCGTAGAGGAAAAGAACGGACAAAAGGTCGTGGTCGGTAAAACCACGACCCTCGAGCTCAGCGCCCGCCAGACCGAGACGCTGGCGCTGTCACGGCAGCGCGGCACCCTCTCGCTCGCGCTCCGAAGCCTTGCCGACGCGAAGCCCGTGCGCGCCGGCGGCGATCAACCCGAGGATGATTCCGATCGCTCCATGGGCAACATCAATTTCGTTCGCTACGGCGTGACCTCAGTCCAGACCACGAAATAGTCGCGCGTTCGACGGAGATCATTCGATGTTTGACACGTTCGCGACGGCCACCCGGCTCAAAGCCACCGCCGCCGTTCTCATCGCCCTCGCCCTGGTGGCCTTATCCGTGCCCACGCGCGCGTTGGACGAGAAAGCAGCCATGCGCGCGAGCGGAAATCGGTTTCTGGCCATCGGGATCGGCAAGTCGGCGGTCGTCGATCTTCCACGCGATGCCAAGGACGTGCTGGTCGCCAATCCGGCCATCGCCAATGCCGTCGTGCGCTCGGCGCGCCGCGCTTATCTCATCGGCGTGGCCGCGGGTCAGACCAATGTGATCTTTTTCGATTCCGACGGACGCCAATTGGCCGCTTACGACATCGAGGTGGGTCGCGACGCCACCGGCGTACGCGAGGCCTTGAAGAAGCTCATGCCGAACTCGTCGGTCCAGGTCGACGCCATCAACGACAGTGTCGTGCTCTCCGGTGAGGTCGCCAATGCCGCGGACGCGCAACATGCCGTCGAAACGGCCGGCCGTCTCGTCGGCGACGAAAAGAAAGTGGTCAATGGGCTCATCATCAGGGGCAAGGAGCAGGTGCTGCTCAAGGTCACGGTCGCCGAAGTCCAGCGCAGCATCATCAAGCAGCTCGGCATCGACCTGAACGGCGTCAGTATCGGGATCGGTTCCACGGTGATCGATTTCGAGACCAACAATCCCTTCACGCTGCAGAATCAGGCGATCTCGGACACCTTCGTTAAGCCGACGTTCAAATTGCCGGGCGGGGGCACGATCTCGGCGACGCTGCGCGCCATGGAGCAATCCGGTGTGCTGCGTACGCTGGCCGAGCCCAATCTCACGGCAATCTCGGGTGAATCCGCGAAATTCCTCGCCGGCGGCGAGTTTCCGATTCCGGCCGGCCAGACCTGCGATGCCACGACCGGGCAATGCCAGATCCAGGTCCAGTTCAAGCAGTTCGGCGTCGGCCTCGAATTCACCCCCGTGGTGCTCGGCGAAGGCCGCATCAGCCTCCGGGTCGCGACCGAGGTGAGCGAGCTGTCCGCGGAAGGCGCGATCAAGTTCTCCAATGTCAACATTCCCGCGCTGAAAGTGCGGCGCGCGAGCTCGACCGTCGAGCTGCCTTCCGGCGGAGCGCTGGTCCTGGCCGGCCTCATTCAGGACCAGACCAAGCAGAACATCAATGGTGTCCCCGGGCTCATGAACATTCCCGTGCTGGGCACGCTGTTCAGGAGCCGCGACTATCAGGCCGGACAGACCGAACTCATGATCATGGTGACGCCCTATGTGGTGAAGCCGAACGCGCGGCAGGATCTGTCGCGCCCCGATGACGGCTTCGCGGAACCCGCGGATCCATCGACCGTACTGCTCGGACGGCTGAATCGAATCTACGGCGGGCCCGCCGCCGGCCAGCAGCGGACCTATCACGGCAACTACGGCTTCATTCTCGATTGAGCGCTGAGGAACGAGTAATGCTGAATTTTTCCGAACGGAACTACGGCAGAGGCGTGCAGCTTTGCGCCCTCGCGTTCATGCTCCTGGCCGGCGGTTGCAACACCGACCGTACGGTCACCGGCTCGTTTTCGCGCGACTATACCGACCGTCACCCGATCCGGTTGACCGAAGGCGAGCGATCGATTCAGTTGCTCGTCGGTTCCGGCCATGGCGCGCTGACGGCTGAACAACGCGCCCAGGTGACCGCCCTGGCGGGCGCCTGGCGCCGCGAGGGCACCGGATTCCTTTCCATCCGCGTGCCCACCGGAACGCCGAACGAACGGGCGGCGAGCCATGCCGTCCGCGAGGTGCGCAGCCTGTTGAGTGCTTCCGGCGTGCCGCCCCGGGCGATCGTCGCGCGGTCTTATCGGCCGCCCAATCCCGACGACTTCGGTTCCATCCGGATCGCTTATACGCGCGTCGTGGCGACGGCAGGGCCCTGTGGAGAATGGCCCGAGGACTTGGGGGCGTCCCTTACCCCGAGTCTGCAAGTCACGGCGCCATCCATCGATAACCGGCCATACTGGAACTTCGGTTGCGCCACGCAGAAGAATTTGGCAGCGGCCGTCGCCAATCCCGAAGACTTGGTGCAACCGCGTGCGGAGACGCCGCCCTATGCGTCGCGCCGGCAGCAGGCCCTCGACAAGTATCGCCAGGGCCAGGATCCGTCGTCGACCTACTCCAAGAGTACCGATGCGAAGGTCAGCGACGTAAAATGATAAAATTCGCGCTTGCTCTCGATGGCGAAACGTCGGCGCCGGCCGCGCACGGCGAACGGCACATCACGCCCATACCGCGCATTTCGATCCAGGCTTTCTGCGAGGCGCCCGAATTCGCCAATGCCGTGCAATCCGCCGCTGCCGACCGGCGCATGGTCAAGGCGCACGTCAAGGTGCAGATGGGCGGTCTCGCCGCCGCGGTCGAGGCCTATCGCAGCGCCGCCACGCCGAATGTCGTCCTGATCGAGCACCACGGCAACGGCACCGAGCTGATCGAAGGGCTCGATCGCCTCGCCGAAGTATGCGACGCAGGAACCAAGGTCGTCGTCGTCGGCCGCCTCAACGACATCATCCTCTATCGCGAACTCGTGCGCCGCGGGATCAGCGACTATCTGATCTCGCCGCTGGCTCCGATCGATGTGGTGCGTGCCATCTCGGGCCTATTCTGTGTGCCCGACTCCGAGCCGCTCGGCCGCGTCATCGCGGTCATTGGAGCCAAGGGCGGGGTCGGCGCCTCGACGGTGGCCCACAACGTCGCTTTTGCGATCGCCCGCGACCTCGCGCTCGATACCGTGATCGCCGATCTCGATCTGCCCTTCGGCACCGCCGGGCTCGACTTCAATCAGGATCCGCCCCAGGGCATCGCCGATGCGGTGTTCTCGCCCGACCGGGTCGACAGCGCCTTCGTCGATCGCTTGCTTTCAAAATGCACCGATCACCTTAGTCTGCTCGCCTCGCCGGCGACGCTCGAGCGCGAGTACGACTTCGGCACCGAAACATTCGATCCGATCCTCGATGTGATGCGGGAATCGGTGCCCTATATCGTGCTCGATCTGCCGCATTTGTGGACGGCGTGGGCGAAGCGCGCGCTCGTCGGTGCCGACGAGGTGCTGCTCGTCACCTCTCCCGATCTCGCCAATCTGCGCAATGCGAAGAACCTGTTCGATTTCGTGCGCAACGCCCGGCCCAATGACCGGATGCCACTCTACCTGTTGAACCAAGTCGGCATGGCGAAGCGTCCCGAGGTGCGCACCGCCGATTTCGCCAAGGCGCTGGAGGCCGAAGCGGTCTCGGCAATTCCGTTCGATCCGCAACTGTTCGGCACCGCCGCCAATAACGGGCAGATGATCGCGGAGGTCTCCGCCGGCCACCAGGTTGCGGACACTTTCCTCACCGTGGCGAAGATGCTGACAGGCCGCGCCGAGGTGAAGAAACAGAAGCGCGACCTCCTGTCGCCGCTCCTCGCCAAGCT
>JAUSIF010000203.1 GCA_030648135.1 Xanthobacteraceae bacterium | reverse complement strand
ACCGGATGGAGAACGCGCGCAAGCTTCTCACCGACCCCGCGCTCACATCGTTCTTCTTTGTGACGCTGCCGGAGGCGCTGCCCATCGCGGTGGTCACGCGCTTCATCCAGTGGTTTAAGGACTTCGGCATCCCGGTGGGCGGCGTCCTCGTCAATATGGTCATCGACCCTGCGTCGGTCGGTCCGGACACCGCCGAGTTCGTCAAGAACCGCGTGGCCATGCAGCAGGAGCACATGAAGACGATCTGGCGGGAGTTCGACGACAGCGTCCGCGCCATCGTGCCGCTGTTTGAGACCGAGGTCCGCGGCGTGCCGATGCTCCAGCGGCTATGCGACGCCATCTTCGCGGCCGACGGCGCGAAGTCCGCGCCCGCTGACGTCGCCGGCCGGCCGCACGAAGTCGGAGCGCGAACGTGATCACTGCAGCTATCCCGCAGGCGCCGAAAATCGTTGCGGCGGCCAAAGCCGCGCTTGCGCGATCTTGAAGGGCGGCATCGTGGTCGATTTCCGCATGCCTTCGCTCGGTGCCGACATGGAAGCCGGCACGCTCGTCGAGTGGCTGGTCAAGCCCGGCGACCGGGTGAAACGCGGCGACATCGTCGCGGTAGTCGAAACCCAGAAGGGGGCCATCGAGGTCGAGATATTCGAGAACGGCGTCGTCGAACAGATTCTGGTAGATCTCGACAAGAAAGTACCGGTCGGCACGCCGCTCGCGAAGGTTCGAACCGATGCGGAAGCCAAGGCAGGCATGGCCGAGGCCGCAGCACCGCTTCCAGCTGTTCCCCCACCTGCCGCACCCCCTGCGGTGATTTTACCCACCGCCGCGCCTCCGAGCCCGGCTGCACCGGCACCACTGATCGTGACGCCGCCAGGCGCGCCCGGCCGCGTGCGGGTATCGCCGGCAGCGCGACGGCTCGCCGAGACACGTGGTGTAAATCTCTCAGCGATCAAAGGCTCCGGTCCCGGCGGCGAGGTTGTGCTTACCGATGTGGAGCAGAGCCTTGTCGCCGTCGCCGTACCGACGGAAAGAAAACGGACGGTCGGGCTCGACCTTGCTGCGATGCGCATCGCGATCGCCGCGGCGATGGCGCGGTCGAAGCGGGAGATTCCGCACTATTATCTCGTGCATCAGTTCGCCATGACGGCCGCCGAGAAGTGGCTGGCGCGCACAAATGCGAAAAGGACGCCCGACAAGCGGCTGCTGATGAGCGCCCTTACCGTTAAGGCCGTTGCGCTGGCCGTCCGCAAGTTTCCCATCTTCAACGGCTTCTACCGCGACGGGCGGTTCGAACCGGCTGCGAACGTCCATGTCGGCGTTGCGATCGCCTTGCGCGGCGGCGGCCTGGTGGCACCCGCCATCCGCGATACGACGCAGCTCGCGCTCGACGATCTCATGGCGCGCATGCGCGACCTCGTCCAACGTGCGCGCGCCGGCCGCATCCGCAGTTCGGAATTCTCCGATCCGACCATCACCGTCTCGAGCATGGGTGAACGCGGTGTCGAGGTGCTTTACGGCGTCATCTATCCGCCGCAGGTGGCGATCCTAGGCATCGGCCAGATCGTCGAACGGCCATGGGTCGTCCGCGGCAAGATCGCTCCGCATCCGGTCGTCACCGTCACCCTATCCGCCGATCACCGGGTAAGCGATGGCCATGCGGGCGCACTGTTCCTCGCCGAAATCGACAGACTGCTACAGGAGCCGGACAAGCTATGAGCAATCCAGATATTGAGGCCGTGGTCAAAGAGGAACTCGGCAACATCGCGCCCGAAGCCGATATTGGGACCGTCGACCCATCTGCTGACCTGCGCGAGGCCCTTGATATCGATTCCATGGATTTTCTCAATTTCGTCACGGCCGTGCATCTCCGTCTCGGAATCAACATTCCGGAGAAGGACTATCCAAAGCTCATCACCCTCGACGGAGCGATCAAATATCTCAAGGTAAAACGTCGCTAGGTAAGGCCTGGAAATGTCGCCGACACGGCGTGATCGGTTTCCAGATGTTATTGGGGTCAATATGTCCGCTGTTGGCACCGAAGGGACATGCTAGCCACGCCGGCTGGAGTCCGCTCAATAGGAGTTGCTTGCAATATCGAAGACTCATCCCTACCGCCGCCAATGACCCGCAACAGACACTCGCTCGGCGCGATTGAGTGGCGGAACCGATAGTTGCAGTACGCCCCAATCGTCAGCAATGCCATGCGACAGCGACCGGCTTGTTTGGGTTTCTCGTTTTGTAGAACCATGCCTTCGCCCCTTCTGTCGCTGCGATGTAACCAACGACGACGATGACGACGGCTCCCATTTGGAGCGCCGACAGCGGTGCAAAACCAAACGCCGAGGCAAGCGGCCCGAGGAAGGGGATAGTGAGCGCGGTGATGGTCACGGCGACAGTGGTCCACAGCAGCAAACGGCTGGGCCTACTGCGGAACGCCGGTCTGCGGGTTCGTAGGACCAGGACAACGGCAAGCTCCGTCAACAGTGAAATGACGAACCAGGTGGTTTGGAACGTGGCTTGGTCGGCGTGGAAGACAAGCAGCAGCATCGCAAACGTCACCAAATCGAAGACCGAGCTGATGAGCCCGAAGACGACCATGAAGCGCTGCACATCCCTGATCTGCCAGCGCTGCGCGCGCGTGACAGTCTCCGGATCGACGTTGTCGGTCGAAATCGCGATCGACGGCAGATCCGAGAGGAAATTGTTGAGCAGGATCTGCTTGGCGGCGAGCGGTAGGAACGGGAGCAGCGGCGTCGCCAGCGCCATGCTGATCATGTTGCCGAAATTCGCGCTGGTCGTAATGCAGATATACTTGAGCGTATTAGCGAAGGTGCGTCGCCCGTCCTCCACACCGCGGCGCAGGACGTCGAGGTCGGGTTTGAGAAGGATAATGTCGGCGCTCTCGCGGGCGACGTCCGCCGCTTGGTCGACCGAGATGCCCACATCGGCCGCGTGCAGCGCCGGCGCATCGTTGATGCCATCGCCGAGATATCCGACGGCATGCCCGGTCCGCTGCAAGGCGCGGACAATACGCTCCTTCTGCTGGGGGTCGACTTCGACGAAGAGATCGGTGCGCGGCGCGAGGTGCCATAGCGCCTCGTCCTTAAGCTTTGCCAGTTCGTCGCCGGTGAGGATGGACGTAGAATCGAGCCCCACCGCTTCCGCCAAATGCGCCGTGACGTGGCGATTGTCACCGCTGATGACCTTGACGCGGATGCCGAGGTTGGTGAGATCGCGGATCGTCTGCTGCGCGTCTGGTTTGGGCGGGTCGAAAAAGACCAGGAAGCCGGCAAAGGCCATCCCGCCCTCATCGTCGTGGCCGTAGCGGTCTTTTGCTGCGATCTTGCGTTTCGCCACGGCAAGGACTCGGAACCCTGCTTCGCCCTTTGCCTGGTAGAACACCTCAAGCTCCTGGCGCAGGTTCGTCGTGAGAGGAACATCCACGCCGTCGCGGTCCAGCGAGGTACAGATGGCTAGCACGCTCGAAAAAGCGCCCTTGGTGACGATCAGATGCTGCGATGCATCGCTGTCCTCAGCCATGACGATCGTCAGCCGCTTGCGCCGGAAGTCGTAGGGAATCTCGTCGATCTTACGATAACCACGCGTCGTCAGCCCGACGCTCTCGCCGACGGT
Source organism: Xanthobacteraceae bacterium (assembly GCA_030648135.1). Classification (GTDB taxonomy): domain Bacteria; phylum Pseudomonadota; class Alphaproteobacteria; order Rhizobiales; family Xanthobacteraceae; genus JAUSIF01. Next base: position 2,086 of record JAUSIF010000203.1, on the reverse strand, counting down.
TACAAGGGCAGCGTCGAGCGGGTTGTCGATGCCGGTCTCAAAGGCCGCGTTGAGAAAGGCGAGCTGCCTGACCTTCGTCGATGACCGACCACTTGCGTCTGCGGCATCATGGAGAACGATTACCCCTTCCGTCAGCGTGCCGGTCTTGTCGGTGCAGAGTATGTCCATACTGCCGAGGTTCTCGATCGCATCCAGACGGCGGACGATGACGCCGCGCCGTGCCATCGCGCGGGCCCCAGCGGCCAGGGTCACGCTGATAATGGCGGGCAGTAGCTCCGGCGAAAGACCGACCGCGAGCGCTACTGCGAACAGCAATGACTCGACCATTGGCCGGCCAAGAAGTTGGTTCACCGTCAGAACGAACAGAACGATGACGACCATCACCCGGATCAGGAGATAGCCGAACTGCCGTATGCCGCGCCCGAACTCCGTCTCGGGCGGGCGCGCCTTAAGCCGCGCGGCGATCGCGCCGAAGGCGGTCCGGCGTCCGGTTTCGACCGCAAGAACCTTCGCCGTGCCGCTCCGAACCGACGCGCCGAGGAAGACTGCGTTGGTACGCGCCGCGAGGGACGTCTCTGGCGGTACGGTTCCGGGCTGCTTCTCGACGGGAAAGGACTCGCCGGTCAGGCTCGCTTCGCTGACCAGAAAGTCCTCGGCCTCGATCACGAGCCCATCAGCAGGAATGAGGTTTCCTGCCGAGAGCAGGATGACATCGCCGGGCACGATGGTGCTTGCAGGAACGGTTTGCTCAATGCCATTGCGCACCACACGGCATGTCAACGCCAGGCGGCGCTTAAGCTTCTCGACCGCCGTGGAGGCCCTGTACTCCTGATAGAAGCCGAGCAACGTGCTGCCGAGCACGATCGTCAGAATGATGTATGCGTCCACCCATTCCCGCAGCGCCAGCGAAACTGCAGCGCCGAAGATGAGAATGAGGACGAGCGGACTTTCAAATTGCCGGAGAAGCAGGCGCAGAGCGCTCAGCCGGGGAGCGTCCTCGACCGTGTTGAGGCCGACTCTTTTGAGCTGCTTGGCGGCGTCTTTGGACGACAAGCCCCGCGAGCCCGAGCCCAAATCAGAGCGCAGCTCATCAACGTCACGACTCCAGTATGGGACATCTGTTCCAGACTCGGCCATATGTCATCACTCTCGTTCGTCAATCGCCTTGTCGCGAACCACGCTGCAACTCTGTATCAAATCAAACACGTACCATATTCCGCTAGGGTTTCCTCGTTCGCGGGAGACATCGGTACGAAAAATCCATGCGCTGCTGAAAATGTCAGCTTTTTGGTACCTCTACGACATAAATTGCGGGGTGAACTAATTCGTAGTTTGATGCTGTGGACGGCGCCCACTCTGCGGCATCGAAGTGCCATAGGGTGGTTGCGTCGAAGCAAACCACTTGAGGGGAGCCGTCCATGGGCGAAGTTAGCACGATCGGTCTCGATATTGCGAAGTCAGTATTCCAAGTGCACGGAGTCGATGGCGCGGATGGGGTGATGATCCGCAAGCGCATCAGTCGCTCAAAGGTATTGGAGTTCTTCGCCGAGCTGCCGCCGTGCTTGGTCGGGATCGAAGCATGTCCGACAGCGCATCATTGGGGCCGTGAGCTGCAAGCGCTTGGTCACACCGTGAAGCTGATGCCACCGAACTATGTAAAAGCCTATCTCAAACGCAGCAAAAATGATGCGAACGATGCTGCAGCGATCTGCGAGGCGGTCACGCGACCATCGATGCGGTTTGTTCCGATAAAGACGAAGGAGCAGCAGGCTGCCTTGATGCTGCACCGGACCCGGCAATTGCTGGTGCGTCAGCGCACGATGTTGAGCAACGCCATACGAGGGCACCTGGCCGAACTCGGCATCGTGTCGGCGAAGGGCCGCAATGGAACCAGCGAGTTGCTCGGGATCATCGCGGATGTAGTGGATAACCGGGTTCCCCCAGCCGCCCGCGGTATTCTCGATGTGCTGGCGCGGCAGTACAGCGCCATCGGGGCCGAGATCGGATCAATCTACAAGAGTATCCTGGCCTGGCATCGCTCGTGCGAGGCGAGCCGGCGCCTGGAGGAGATTCCAGGCATCGGCCC
>JAUSIF010000200.1 GCA_030648135.1 Xanthobacteraceae bacterium | reverse complement strand
CCCATGCCAAGCTTCTTCATCGCCTTCAGGTCGAGCACATCGACCGCGATCCCGAGTTTCCGGAGCGCCGCGGCGCGGCGGGCGAACTCGACCGGATAGAGCACGTTGGGCGGCTCGTTGACGAGATCGCGCGCTGCTACGACGCCGTCGGCGACCGCGGCGCGCGCCTGCCATTCTTTCCGCGCCGCCGCCGGATCATTGACTGCAAGCGTGACCGCGGCCTGCGGCGCCCGCTCCTTGTCGTCGTTGTCCTTGTGCTTGGTCTTGTAGCGATCGAAGCGATAGGCGCGCAGCCGCATGCCGAGCGCGAAATCGGCGGCGTCTTCGGCCGAAGCTTTGCCTTCGGGCAGATCGACCAGCACGGTCACGGCCTTGGCCGTGGGCGGAATCTTGCCCATGGCCGCGCCGCCGAGCTTCGGCCAATCGGACGGCTTCAGCTCCTTCACCTTGCCCACGCCGATCACGACCAGCCGCTCGGCCTTGAGGCCGGCCGGCGCGAACAGCTCAAACGCCTTGTTCTTCTTGCCCTTGAAGCCCTCGGCCTTGGCGGCGCGGGCGAGGAGATCGCCGGCGGGGGCCAAAGCGCGGGCAGTTTGGCGGCCGAATCGCAATTCCTCGTCGGTCAGGACCACCAGCACTCCAGAGACGGAAGGCGCCTGTTCGACGAAGGAAATTCTGGGGATTTCGGACATGGCAAAGGGGCTCCAAAACGCGGATTCGGCTTGTCTTAGCCGATCCGCCAGATGCAAGCGAGATGCCCCCGGGAGGCCGTATTTTCGCCTCAGCTTCGCCCTTCAAAGGATGGGGTGCGGCCCTAGGAACGGACGGCGCAGAGGGGGCAGCGGGGGAGCGATGGGACGGCTCGGGCGCTATATCCTATTCACCACCGGCGGGGCGTTCGTGGCCGTGCTGGTGGTGTTGACCAGCATGATCTGGCTCACCCAGGCGCTGCGCCGGTTCGATCTGCTCACCAGCCAGGGCCAGAGCCTCAAGATCTTCGCCATCGTCACCGGCCTTTCGCTGCCGACGCTGGTGCTGGTCACCGCCCCGATCGCGCTGTTCATCGCCGTCGCCTACACGCTCAACAAACTCAATACCGATTCCGAGCTCGTCGTGATGAGCGCTTCGGGGGTGAGCCCGTGGCAGATCTTCTTGCCGCCCTTGTTGTTGTCGATCGCGGTCGCGACCATCTCGTTCATGATCGCCACCGACCTCAGTCCGAGGAGTTTGCGCGTCCTGCGCGACCAGCTCATGGTCGTGAACGCGGATATCGTCACCAATGTCGCGATCCCGGGCCGCTTCACCTCCATCGAGCGCGGCCTCACCTTTCACGTCCGCGAGCGCGGCCCAGGCGGCGTGCTGCTCGGCATCTTCATCAATGACGCGCGCAATGCCGCGGAGAGCACGACCTATCTCGCCGATCGCGGCCGGCTGGTGAATTCCGAAGGCGGCCTGTTCCTGGTGCTGGAGCAGGGCTCGATGCAGCGGGGCGGCGGAGCCGGAAAAACCGCATCGATGGTCGAGTTCGAGCGCTATGCCTTCGACATGTCCCAGTTCGGCGCGGCATCGGCGACCGCCATCAACAAGCCCGGATTCCGCAATCTGTCGGAACTGATCTGGCCGCCCGCGGACGATCCGGTCTACAAGGCGGATTCCGGGCGGTTCCGCGTCGAGCTACACAAGCGCCTGTCGACCCCGCTCTATCCGCTCGCCGCCTTCGTCGTGGCCTTCGCCTTCCTGGGCAGCCCGCGCACCACGCGGCAAAGCCGGGGCTTGGCCTTCGGCGGAGCCGTCTCTTCGTTCATCCTGATCGAGATCGCCGGCCTCGGTTCCGGCGGCCTGGTGCAGCGCAACGAAGTCTTTTCGGTGTTGCCTTATGCGGTTCCGCTGCTGGGGATTTTGTTTGGGCTCCTGTCGATCGCCGGTTTGATCGAGGCCCGTATGCCCGTTCTGCTCCAACGCATCGCCGACGCCGTCGCCGCGCGGGTCGAACGGCTACAGCCAGCCTGAGGAGCGCCCCGTGGTCGCGTTCGGAAAACTTGGCCGCTATTTCGGCCGCCGGTTCATAGCCGCGGTCGCGACCGTCTTCCTCACTTGCGTCGGGCTCATTGCCCTTGCCGATTTCTTCGAATTGACCCGCCGCTTCGGCGACCGCACAGAAATCTCGTTCTTCGACATCAGCTATCTCATGGTGCTGCGCTTGCCGTCCTTCACCGAACAGATCCTTCCCTTCGCCGTCCTGATCGGCGCGATGAGCGCTTTTCTCACGCTGTCCCGCCGGCTCGAGCTGGTCATTGCGCGCGGCGCCGGCATGTCGGTCTGGCAATTCACCGCGCCCACCATGGCGCTCGCCTTGTTGATCGGCGTGATCGCCGTGACCGTCTACAACCCGCTCTCGGCGACATTCAAGGAGAAGGCGAACCAGTTCGAAGCCTCGCTGTCGGCGGAACAGCGCGCGGGCCTGTTCCAGTCGAGTTCGGACGGAATCTGGGTGCGCCAGCAGAGCGTCGACGGCCAGGCGATCCTGCAGGCGCAGGCGACCTCCAACCGAGGCCAAACCCTCACCGGGGTGAAGGTGTATTCCTTCGACATCAACGGCAAGTTCATCGAGCGGATCGAGGCGCGGACCGGCCAATTGGGGAATGGTACCTGGATATTGAAAGGAGCCCGCGTATTCGGTGTGGGCAGCGAGCCGCAAGAATATGAAACCTTCCTGCTCAGCACGAATCTCACGCCCGAGCAGGTCCGCGGCAAGCTCGCAAGCCCGGATTCGCTGTCGTTCTGGGATCTGCCGGGAGCGATCGAGGTCACCGAGAAGGCCGGGCTGAAGACCGAACGCTACCGGCTCCAGTACCAGGCCTTGCTCGCCAGGCCCCTCTTGCTGATCGCCATGGTGGTCATCGCGGCCTCCGTCAGCCTGCGGGTATTCCGCCTCGGCGGGGTGGGAAAAATGATCCTGGGTGGCGTGGTTGCTGGGTTTCTGCTTTATGTCGCCTCCAAGCTGGCCGAAGAACTCGGCGAGAGCGGAATTGTTAACCCTGCTGTCGCCGCCTGGTCTCCTGCTGTCTTCGGGGCGTTAATGGGTTGCTTGGTACTGTTGCACCAAGAGG
>JAUSIF010000194.1 GCA_030648135.1 Xanthobacteraceae bacterium | reverse complement strand
AGACCATCGGCATTCCGGTGGCCAAGATCGCCGCCCGCATCATGGCCGGCGAGAGCCTTGCGAGCTTCGGTCTCGGCCGTCCCAAGTTCCGGCACATCGCGGTCAAGGAGGCGGTGTTTCCGTTCGCGCGCTTCCCCAATGTGGACACCGTGCTCGGCCCGGAGATGAAATCGACCGGCGAGGTCATGGGCCTCGACCTCGACTTCGCGATCGCCTACGCCAAGAGCCAGATCGGCTCGGGCACCATGATCCCCAAGACCGGGACGGTGTTCGTCTCGGTCAAGGACGAGGATAAGCCGCGCATCATCGCCTCCATGCGGCTCTTGGCGGGGCTCGGCTTCCGCGTCATCGCCACCTCGGGTACCCAACGGATGCTCAAGCAACACGGGATCGAGGCCGACCGGGTCTACAAGGTGCTGGAGGGCCGCCCGCACATCGTCGACGCCATCAAGAACGGCGAGGTCCAGCTGGTGTTCAATACCACCGAGGGGTCGCAAGCCCTTATGGACTCACGATCTTTGCGCCGGGCCGCCCTCTTGCATAAAGTGCCGTATTACACCACCCTATCGGGTGCCGTCGCAGCGGCGCAGGGCATCAAAGCCTATATTGGCGGCGATCTAGAGGTCCGTGCGCTGCAGAGCTATTTCGGAAGCCGGGCCTGAACAGGCGTCCGGCTTCGGCCAGCGGCGGGGGTGTTCGTAATCCGTACCGGAGTCGCGGCGGCCGGTTGGTTCCGGAGCGCGACGGCGGTTTTTACTGACTCGGCCGGGTTCACGGGCCAGCCGAGGCGGGGAGAGCAGACGATGGAAAAGATCCCGATGACGGCCGCGGGTTACTCCACCCTGGAGGCCGAACTGCGCCACCGCCAGACGGTGGAGCGGCCGCGCATCATTCAACAGATCACCGAGGCGCGCGGCCATGGCGATCTCGCCGAGAACGCGGAATACCACGCCGCCAAGGAAACCCAGTCGCTGAACGAGGGCCGCATCGCGGAACTCGAGGACAAGATTTCGCGCGCCGAGGTCATCGACGTGTCCAAGCTCAAGGGCGACACCGTGACCTTCGGCGCGACCGTGACGCTGGTGGACGAGGACACCGACGAGAAGAAAGTCTGGCAGATCGTCGGCGAGACCGAGGCCGACGCCAAGGCCGGGCGCATCTCGATCTCCTCGCCGCTGGGCAAGGCGCTCATCGGCAAGAAGAAGGGCGCCTCGGTCGAGGTGAATACGCCCAAGGGCGCCAAGGGCTACGAGGTGATGAAGGTCGAGTGGCGCTGAGGCGTTGCGCATCCGGCATCGCCATCGCCATCGCCATCGTCATGGCCGGGCTCGCAGCCAACTTTAGGCAGGCTGCGTAAACTTGCCTGCCCGGCCATCCACGTTTTTTGGCTCTGCTAATTGAAGGCGTGGATGCCCGGCACGAGGTTTATCCTTGGGCCGGCCACGCAAGTCGGCTGCTGCCGACTTGCGCACCATTAACACTGATCTCGGGTAAACCCGAGATCAGTGGCCGGACCCGAGGGCCGGGCATGACGACGATCAACCCGCGGTCTTCTCCATTTCCAGCGGCACGCCGGCCGCGTCCTTGGAGCGGCGCAGCGAGAGCGCGGTCTTGACGTTGCGCACGTTCGGCGCCGCGGTCAGCTCCGAGACGAAGGCCTGGAAGGTGGGCAGGTCGGGCGCCACGCACTTCAAGATGAAATCGACCTCGCCCGAGAGCATCCAGCACTCGCGCACCAGCGGCCAGCCGCGCACGCGCTCTTCGAAAGCGACGAGATCGGGTTCGGCCTGGCTCGTGAGATGCACCATGGCGAAGACGGTGACGTCGTAGCCGAGCTTCTTCTCGTCCAAGAGCGCGCGATAGCCGCGGATGATGCCGGCTTGCTCCAGCGCGCGCATGCGCCGGAGGCACGGCGGCGCCGAAATGCCGACCTTGCGCGACAGCGCGACATTGGTGATGCGCCCGTCGCGCTGCAGCTCGGCGAGGATGTTCCAGTCGATGGCGTCGAGCCGGTCGCGCATTTCATGAAATCCCTGTAGTTCGGCCCTCCGGGGTGCGGGGACGCTAATCGCGCGCCGCCCCCGGTGCAAGCGCAGGCCGTTTCATGCAAGCAGACGGCGCGAGGCCATTTGCAGGACCGCGTCGGACGGGCCATATCTAGCGCCTGGCGATGTTCCGGTACGAGGAGAACCATGGCGAGCGAGCATGTCCGTGTCGCGATCATCGGCTCGGGGCCGGCCGGCTACACCGCCGCGATCTATGCCGCGCGCGCCATGCTGGCGCCGGTGCTGATCGCGGGATCGCAGCCCGGCGGCCAGCTCACCATCACCACCGACGTGGAGAACTATCCGGGTTTCGCCAAGGTGATCCAGGGGCCGTGGCTGATGCAGGAGATGCGCGCCCAGGCCGAACACGTGGGAACGCGCATGATCGACGATCATGTGAAGAGCCTCGATCTTTCGCGCCGGCCGTTCCGGCTGGTCACCGAGGCGGGCGCCACGTTTCTCGCCGACAGCGTCATTCTCGCCACCGGCGCGCAGGCGCGATGGCTCGAGCTTCCCTCCGAGCAGAAGTTCCGCGGCTATGGCGTCTCGGCCTGCGCCACCTGCGACGGCTTCTTCTTCCGCAACAAAGAGGTCGTGGTCGTCGGCGGCGGCAACAGTGCGGTGGAAGAGGCGCTGTTTCTCACCAATTTCGCTTCCAAGGTGACGCTCGTGCACCGCCGCGACGCGCTGCGCGCCGAGAAGATTCTGCAGGACCGCCTGTTCAAGAACCCGAAGATCGAGGTGATCTGGGATACGGCGCTGGAGGACGTGCTCGGCACCGCCGACCCGAAGGTGACCGGCGTGCGGCTGAAGAACCTGAAGACCGGCGCCGTCAGCGAGAAGAAGGTCGACGGCGTGTTCGTGGCGATCGGCCACAAGCCCGCGACCGAATTGATCGAAACTCAACTCAAGATGAAGCCCAACGGTTATGTGTGGACCGCGCCCAATTCGACCGTAACCTCGGTGGCGGGCTGCTTCGCCGCCGGCGACATCACCGACGACATCTTTCGCCAGGCGGTGACCGCGGCCGGGCTCGGCTGCATGGCGGCGCTGGAGGCCGAACGTTTCCTCGCCGCCGAAGCGGCGGGACACGGAAAGGCCGCGGCCGAATGAGCGAAGGTATGGACTGGGAAAAGCTGAAAATCTTTCATGTCGTCGCCGACGCCGGCAGCTTCACCCATGCCGGCGAGACGCTCGGGCTGTCGCAATCGGCGGTGAGCCGGCAGATTTCGGCGCTCGAACAGGAACTGAAGGTTCCGCTGTTTCACCGCCACGCGCGCGGCCTGATCCTCACCGAGCAGGGCGAGCTTTTGTTCCGCACCGCGCACGAGGTGTTCATGAAGCTGGAAGCGGCGCGGGCGATGCTCACCGACAGCCGTGACAAGCCCAATGGCGAGCTCAAGGTCACCACCGCGGTCGGGCTCGGCAGCTTCTGGCTCACACCCCGCCTCGGCGAGTTCTTCGACCTTTATCCCGACATCCGCATCCAGCTCCTCCTCGCCGACGAGGAGCTCGATCTCGCCATGCGCCAGGCCGACGTGGCGATCCGGCTGTGGCAGCCGGTGCAGCCGGATCTGATCCAGCGCAAGCTGTTCACCGTGCATTTCCACGCCTATGCCTCGGCCGACTATCTCAAGCGCCATGGCCATCCGCGCTCGATCGAAGAACTCGACAAGCATCGGCTGGTCCTGATCGGCGGCCCGATCCCGAGCTATTACGAGCGCATGAACTGGCTGCGCGACGCCGGCCGCAAGCCCGGCGATCCGCGCCCGGCGGCGCTCATCGTCAGCAACTCGGTGGCGCTGAAGGTCGCGGCCGAGCACGGCGTCGGGATCGCGACGCTGCCGGATTTCCTGGCCGAAGGCTCCGAGGGATTGGTGCGGCTGTTTTCGGAAACCGACGCGCAGTCGCTCGATGCCTATTTCGTCTATGCCGAGGAGATGCGCTCGGTCGCGCGCGTGCAGGTGTTTCGCGATTTCCTGGTCGCCAAGGCGCAGCGGTGGAGCTACTGAGGCGGTTGGCGCCTCACATATAAAGCTTCTCGCCCTCGAGCCCCTGGTAGAGATCGGCGACGTACTGGCCGTAGCCGTTGAAAATCACCGTCGGCCGGCGCTGGCGCGTGCCGATGTCCTCTTCGCTCGACTGGCTCCAGCGCGGATGGGCGACCGCCGGATTCACATTGGCCCAGAATCCGTATTCGCGGCTCTGCAGCACTTCCCAGGTTCCCTTCGGCCGCTTGTCGGTGAACTCGAAACGCACGATCGACTTGATCGATTTGAAGCCGTACTTCCACGGCAGCGCGATGCGAAGGGGCGCGCCGTTCTGTTTCAGCACCGGCTTGCCGTAGAAGCCGGTGACCATGAAGGCGAGCTCGTTCGTGGCCTCGGCCATGGTGAGCCCTTCGATATAGGGCCATGGGACGAACGGCATGTTCTGCTCGGGCGCCATCGACGGGTCGAGAAAGGTTTCCATGCGCAGGTATTTGGCGGAGGACAAGGGCTTGGCGTAGTCCACGAGCTTCGCCAGCGGGAAGCCCGACCACGGCACCGCCATCGACCAGGCCTCGACGCAGCGGTGACGATAGAGCCGCTCTTCCAGCGGCATGGCGCGGATGAGATCGTCGATGGCGACGGTCTTCTCCTTCTCCACCATGCCGTCGATCTTCACGGTCCAGGGCCGGATTCTCAACGCCTGCGCGCGGCCGGCGATATATTTGTCGCTGCCGTATTCGTAAAAATTATTGTAGTTGCTGCTGTTCTTTTCCGGCGTGAGGGTTCCGTCGAGCACATATTTTTCGTTGCGCTTGGCCGGATAGAGATCGGCGGTCGGATCGGGCAGATCGGCGATGCGCTGGCTCAAGGCGTTGGCGGGCAGGCTTGCGGCGGCGGCGATCGCCGCCGCGCCGCCGATCAGCGCGCGGCGAGAGAAGAAGATCGCCTCCGGGGTCGCCTGCGATTGCGGGATTTCCCAGCCGCGGCGGCGGATGACGGGCATGGATGCCTCCTGTTCGGGCGTTGGATTACACCCGGGCGAGCATCACGGACAATTCAATTGCGCGTGCGCGCCTTATTCCGCCGCCCTTCTTGCCGCCACCACCTGGTCGGCCTGCTTGCCGGTCAGTTCCTGCAAATGGTCGAACTTGAACGAAAGCCCGCCCACACCGGCGGTGGCCGAGCGCACCTCGATGATGAGGTCGCCGATCTCGCTCTCCGGCAGCATGGCCTTGACCACGTCCCAGCCGTTCCAGCCCTCGCGCGCGTCGAAGCCCAGGATTTGACCGTGACGCTGCGACAGGATCGCGTTGATTTTCGCGGTCGCTTCGTTGGGGCAGGTGATCTCGACCGCATGGATCGGTTGCAGGAGGACCGGATTGCATTGCGGCATGCCCTCGCTCATGGCCAGCCGCCCGGCGAGCTGGAACGCCATGTCGGAGGAATCGACCGTGTGATAGGAGCCGTCGGTCAGCGTCACCTGCAGATCGACCACCGGGAATCCGAGCGGGCCTTCCTTCAGGTAACTGCGCACGCCCTCCTCGACCGATGAATAATACTGGCGCGGCACCGCGCCGCCGGTGATGGTCTCGGCGAAGACGAAGCCCTGGCCGCGCGGCAGCGGCTTGATGTCCACCACCACGTCGCCGAACTGGCCGTGGCCGCCGGATTGTTTCTTGTGCCGGCCGCGTTGGGTGACCGGCTTGCGGATGGTCTCGCGATAGCCGACCCGCGGCGCCCGCGTCGTCACCGCCACGCCGAAGCGCGCGGCCAAACGCTCGGCCGCGACGCGCAGGTGCATCTCGCCCAGGCCCCACAGCACGATCTCGCTCTGCTCGGCATTGTGCACGACTACCAGCGAGGGGTCTTCCTCCGCGAGTTTGGTGAGCGCGGCGCCGAGCTTGACGTCGTCCTTGCGGTCGCGCGCGCCGATGGCGACCGCCATCACCGGCGCGGGCGGGGCGAGCTTGGTGAGCGGCGCGTGCGGCTTTTTGCCGGTGGTGATGGTGTCGCCGGTCTCGACCGTGTCGAGCTTGCCGAGCGCCACCGTCTCGCCCGCCTGCGCGCTCCCGCGTTTGTCGACCGCCGCGCCCTGCTGGTTGAAAACGCCGGAGACGCGCGCGGCCTCGCCCTTGGCGCCCATGACGGAGGCGCCTTCGCTGATCTCGCCCGCGAGCACACGCGCGATCGAGAGCTTGCCGCCGTGGGTGGTATGGAGCGTCTTCACCACGATGCCGACCGCCTCGCCGCCGCCCTTGTTGAGACCCAAGCGGGCGGCGGTCGCGGCGATGCCCGGCACCTCGTGGCGGAGCGCCTTCATCAGCCTGAGCACGCCGTTGGTGCGGGTGGCCGAGCCGATCAGCACCGGGCAGATGGTGCCCTCGCGCAATTCCTTGGCGAGATCGTCGAACACCTTGTCGCGCGGCG
>JAUSIF010000189.1 GCA_030648135.1 Xanthobacteraceae bacterium | reverse complement strand
CTCGGCGAACACATGCGCGAAGCGCTCGGGATCGGGTTCCCCGCGGGCATCGAGGCCGAGTTCGGCGGCGTGAATGCCGGCCGCCACGAACAGACAATCGAAGCCCTGCCCGGCGGCGCCGGCAAGATCGGTGCGCACCCCGTCGCCGATGACGAGCACGCGATCGGGCTTGAGTTCCTTGCCGCGGATCGCCGCCGCGCGCGCAAGCGCGCTGCGATAAATCGCGGGGTAGGGCTTTCCGGCGTAAAGCACAGACCCGCCGATCGCCGCATAGCTTTCCGCCAGCGCGCCGGCGCACCAGATGCGCTTCGCTCCGCGCTCGACCACGATGTCGGGATTGGCGCAAAGCATCGGTAGTCCGCGCTCGCGCATGCGCGCGAGCAAGCCGGCATAATCCTCGGGCGTCTCCTTGGTGTCGTCGAGGAGCCCGGTGCAGACCACCAGATCGGCCTCGTCGAGATCGACCAGGGCGACGTCGAGTTCCTCGTAGTTCGGCAGATCGCGCGGCGGTCCGAGATGAAAGAGCCGCGCGCCCGGCCGCCGGCCGAGTTCATCGCGGGTGACGTCGCCGGAGGTGACGATCGCATCGTAGCTCGCCGCTGGCACGCCCAGGGCCGCCATCTGGCGTTCGACGACGGCGCCGGGCCGCGGTGCGTTGGAGACGAGAACGACGGCGGTATCCTGCCTGCGGGCGCGCTCGAGCGCCGCCGTCGCTTCCGCAAAGGCGGCGGTGCCGTCGTGCACCACTCCCCAGACGTCGCAGAGGATCAGGTCGTAACGGGAGACGAGAGGGCTGAGCCCGGCAAGCACGGGCGGGATGGCGGTGCGCAACATGGTCTACTCGGCCGGCGCCGGGCCTCGCATGTTTGGCGGTGGCGGACAAGAGCTCGAGCGTCACGCCCGGCGGATGACGGAGCCGAGGTCGCCGGGGCGGCCGGCGGTGGACGCGGCCGTCGCCGCCGGGGCGGCCGTCGCCGCTGCGGCGGATCCGGCGATTTCGCCGGGTGCGGCCGCGGAGGATTCCACCACCCCGGCCGCGACCGCGCCGGTGAGGCCGGGTTCGGCGACACGCTCGCCGCGCAGCACATCGGCGCGCACCGGCCGCGGCGGCGCGAACAAAAAGCCCTGGCCGTAGCGCACGTCGAAGTCGAGGAGATCGACCACGATGGTCTCGCTCTCGATGTGATCGGCCACCAGATCGATGCCATAACGGCCCAACAGATCAGCGAGGTCGGCCGGATGGATGTGGGCGCCGCCATCCTGCACCCGCTTCAGCATGAGCTCGGCCGGCACCTTGATGAATCGCACGCCGTGGTCGGCGAGGCCGCGCGGATCGATGCGGAAATCCTCGATCCGGTCGAGCGAGAAGCGGAAACCGCGTTCGGCGAGCAACGCCAGGCTCTCCTGCTCGTTGGCCCCGAGCGAGCGATAGACGTTCTGTGACATCTCCAGCATGAGCGAAGGCGCCAGCGCGCGATTGGCATCGAGATATCCGAGAATTTCGGGGAAGACGGCGCGGTCGGCCAGCGTCTCCGGCGCGATATTGAGGAACAGACCGACATCGCGGTTTTTGGCGGCGAGCCGACGCACCACCTGGACGCAATTGTGCACGAGCCGCTCGTCGATCCGCGGCAAGAGCCCGGCCGCGCGCGCGGGACCGAGAAACTGCGCCGCGTCGACGATGGCTCCGTCCTTGAGCCGCATGCGCGACAGCGCCTCGTAATAACGCACCTTGCGCTGCGGCAGCGTGACGACGGGCTGCAAATAGAGATCGACCCGGCCTGCCGCGATGGCATCGCGCACCAGCGTCTTGATTTCGTCCTCGCTCTTTCCGGCGAGAGGCGCGCCGGGGGCCGAGGGAGCATAGCCCGTCTTCTCGGCGGCGCCAGCGGTTGCCGTGGATGCGGCGGCTTTTTCCGGGCGCGGCGCGGACAGGAGCGCGTCGTGAACGGCAACCGATTGGGCGATTTCCTCGATCAGTTCGGCAAGCTCTCCGATCTCGCGGGCGAGCGGCTCGCTCGCGGCCTTCGATTCGGGAACGGGCGCCGCCTCCTGCATGGCCATGCGATGGCGCAGCTCGCCCACCTCGCGGGCGATATCGGACGAGGCGCGGGCAAGGCCCTCGAGGCGATCGCTGACTTCGGCGCGGTCGCGAGATCGCGCCACGGAAACCTCGAGTGTCATCAGCGCGAACAAGAGCACGAGAGCAATGAGGCTCGCTTCGACCGCGGACATGCCCACGGCAAAACGCAGAACGGCGCCGACCGAGACCACGATGGTGGCCATGCAGGTCGCGACGAACAGAAAACCGTAGCTTCGCATGCACGATCCGTAACGGGACGTGCGCCCCGCGCCGCCCACATAGAGTGTAGCCGCGAATCGCCCTTTTTCACCATAGCCGGAGTGAATTTTGTGGCAAAAAAGCCGGCGCGAGATCAGGCCACCGCCTTGATCGCCCGCCCGAGCTTGTCGAAAATTTCGCCGATATCCGTTTCCGATAGGATCAGCGGCGGGGTGAGCGCAAGGGTATCGCCGATCGCCCGCAGCATCAGGCCGTCCTCGTGGAAGGCCCGCTCCATCAGATCAAAGCCGCGCCGGCCGGCGGCATCGGGGCGGGAGGCGAGGTCGATGCCGCAGACGAGGCCGACCACGCGGATGTCGAGCACGCCGGGCAGGCCCTTCAAGCCCATGGCGGCGTCGGCCCAGGTGGGCTCGAGCTTCTTCGCGCGCGCGAACAGGGCCTCGTCGCGATAGAGATCGAGCGCCGCCAGGCCGGCGGCGCAGGCGAGCGGATGGGCGGAATAGGTATAGCCGTGGAACAGCTCGATCACATGCTCGGGCCCGCGCATGAAGGCGTCGTGGATCGCATGCCGCACGATCGTCCCGCCCATCGGCACGGTGCCGGAGGTAACACCCTTGGCGAAGGCGATCATGTCGGGGACGACGCCGTAGCGCTCGGCCGCGAAGGCATGGCCGAGCCGGCCGAAGCCGGTGATGACCTCGTCGAAGATCAAGAGGATTCCGTATTTGTCGCAGATCGCGCGCAGGCGCTGGAGATAGCCCTTGGGCGGGGGCAGCACGCCGGTCGAGCCCGCCATCGGCTCGACGATGACGGCGGCGATGGTGGAGGCGTCGTGGAGCGCGACGATCTTCTCCAGTTCGTCGGCCAGATGCGCGCCCCATGCAGGCTCGCCCTTGGTGAAGGCCTGGTGCTCGCGATTATAGGTATGCGGCAGATGATCGACGCCGGCGAGCAGCGTGCCGAATTGGCGCCGGTTGGTCACGATGCCGCCGACCGAGGTGCCGCCGAAGCCGGCGCCGTGATAGCCGCGCTCGCGGCCGATCAGGCGCGTGCGCGAGCCTTGCCCGCGAATATTGTGGAACGCGAGGGCGATCTTCAACGCGGTGTCGACCGCCTCGGAGCCCGAATTGCAGAAGAAGACATGGTCGAGGTCGCCGGGCGCGAGCGCGGCGATGCGGCTCGCGAGCGTGAACGCCTGCGGGTGGGCGAACTGGAACGGCGGCGCGTAGTCGAGCTCGCCGGCCTGGCGCCGGATCGCCTCGACGATCGGATCGCGATTGTGGCCGGCGTTGCAGCACCACATGCCCGCCGCCCCGTCGAGCACGGCGCGCCCGCCGGGCGTGAAGTAATGCATGTCCTTGGCGCGG
>JAUSIF010000184.1 GCA_030648135.1 Xanthobacteraceae bacterium | reverse complement strand
ACATCTACGGCCTCGAAGTGCTCGAGATCCCGACCAATCTACCGGTCGACCGCACCGATGAAGACGACGAGGTCTACCGCACGGCGGCAGAAAAATACCGGGCCATCATCGAACTGATCGAGGATTGCCAGGCGCGCGGCCAGCCGATGCTGGTCGGCACCACTTCGATCGAGAAGTCCGAGCAGCTCGCAGAAAGACTTAAGAAACAGGGCTTCGAGCAGCACGATTTCTCCAATCTCAACGCTTTCGCCGCGCTCTATGACGGCGACCAGCGCACCGCGAACAAGAAGATTTTCGCCGTGCTCAATGCCCGTTACCACGAGCAGGAGGCCCACATCATCGCCCAGGCCGGCGTGCCGGGAGCGATCACGATCGCGACCAATATGGCCGGCCGCGGCACCGACATTCAGCTCGGCGGCAATCCCGACATGCGCATCCGGCAGGAGCTCAAGGACGCCGAGGCGGGGCCGGAACGTGCGGCAGGCGAGAAGAAGATCCGCGAGGAAGTCGCGCGCCTCAAGCAGAAGGCCATCGCCGCCGGCGGGCTCTATGTGGTCGGCACCGAGCGCCACGAGGCCCGGCGCATCGACAATCAGCTGCGCGGCCGCTCCGGCCGGCAGGGCGATCCGGGCCGTTCCAAGTTCTTCCTCTCGCTCGAGGACGACTTGATGCGCATCTTCGGCTCCGATCAGCTCGGCGGGATGCTCACCAAGCTCGGCCTCAAGGAAGGCGAGGCCATCGTCCACCCCTGGATCAACAAGGCGCTCGAGAAAGCGCAGCAAAAAGTCGAGGCGCGCAATTTCGACATCCGCAAGAATCTCCTCAAGTACGACGACGTGATGAACGACCAGCGCAAGGTCGTGTTCGAGCAGCGCATCGAACTGATGCGGGACCAGGACGTGTCGGAGACGATCGCCGATATGCGTCATTCCATCATCGAGGATCTGGTCGCCAGGCACATCCCCGAGAACGCCTATCCCGAGCAGTGGGATACGGCCGGGCTCAAGGCGGAAGTGCAGAGCGTGCTCGGCCTCTCGCTGCCGGTCGACGAATGGGCCAAAGAGGAAGGCATCGCCGACCAGGAGGTACGCGAGCGGATCGAGCGTGCCTCCGACGAAGTCATGGCCGGCAAGGTCGCACGCTACACCGCCGAGATCATGCGTTATGTCGAGAAGACGATCCTGTTGCAGACCCTCGACCATCTCTGGCGCGAGCACCTCGTCATGCTCGAGCATCTGCGCCATGTCATCGGCTTCCGCGGCTATGCCCAGCGCGATCCGCTGAACGAGTACAAATCGGAAGCGTTCCAGCTGTTCGACGCCATGCTGACGCGCCTGCGCGAGACCGTCTCGGCGCAGTTGCTGAGAGTCGAGATCGTCCAATCGCCGCCGACCATGGACGAACTGCCGCCCATGGAGGCGCACCACATCAATCCGGCTACCGGAGAGGACGAGATGGCACTTGCGTCATCCGCTCTTGCCGTCCTCGCCGATGGCGGGCGCGCTGCGTCAAGCGAGCGCAAGCCCGACGATCCCTCGACCTGGGGCAAGATCGGCCGCAACGAGATTTGCCCGTGCGGCTCCGGCAAGAAATACAAGCACTGCCACGGCCGCCTGGCGTGAGTTCAGGATCATCGAAGTTCGGCCGCCCACCTTCTGCGCTCAGCAGCGACGGGCCCTAGCGCTTGCAAGAATCAGATGGGTGATGCCGAGCGCACGTAGCGCGCGGTCGGTTTAGTTGTACGAGAAACCGCCCGAGGACAGGATCGGAGTCGCTCCCGGCAGGGAAGGCGGGGCGGCGGATTTCTCCAGCGCGGGCAACGGGGCCGGAGCGGACTCGGACGCCGCGGCCTCGACCGGCCGGGGTGCCGGTTTCGGCGGCTGCACGGCTTTGGTCTGGGGCTTTGCCGCCGCCTTGGTGGATGCCGCACGGGTCGGCGTCGTTCGAGCCGTCGTCGCCTTGTCCGGCGCCGCCGGAACGGGTGCCGCGGCGGGCTGTTGCGGTTGCGGTTCAAGCTTCTCCTCGCCGCCGCCCAACCCGAACATGCGGCCGAACGAAAAGCCGCCCGAGGAGGCGGAAGCGCTGCGGGTCGAGCTTGAGCCCGATCCCGCCAGCGACATGAGCGAGCTCTGTTGCGGCCGTTGCCTGGGATCCGTGGGCGGCAGCGGCACCCCGGCGATCACCGCCGGGCCGGCCGAGCCGGTCGTTGCGGGCGTCGCCGCCGTCACAAACCTGTCGTCGGACTTCGGGCCGAGCTTCCCGGCAAAGATCGGATTCATGCCGCCGTCGCGGCCGGTGATCACGGGCACGGTCGGAACGCCGAGGCGGGCGAGGACGGTATATTCGCGCTCGTCGGCCACTTTCTTGGCGGCGACCGCCTTCGCAAGCTGCTCCGGCACCTCGTAGGCCGGGCATGGACGCTGCGGATCGAACGGTTTCGATGGATCGTTCAGAATCGCATCGTAGACATAGCGCTTTTCACAGACGTCGATCTTCGGCTGCTGGCGGGAGAGTTCGAAATGATCGTTGCCCTCCTTCAGCATCCGCCAGAACACGAGATGCGGACTGTTGCGGTGGCGCGCCATGTTCGCGGCCGTCATGTGGAACGGATAGGCCTGCACCTGAAAGGCCAGCTGGCCGCCGTCGAAGGCCTCGCGGCCCAGCGCGAAGATCTCCTGGATCTGCTCGTCGGTCATGGCGTAGCAGCCGCGCGATGAGCAATCCCCATGTACCATGAGAAATGCGCCGGTGCGGTTAAGCGCGCGGTCGAATTCGTTCGGGAAGCCGAGATTGAAAGCGAGATAAAAGTTCGACTTCGGGTTCATCAACTCGGGCGTGATGGAATAGAAGCCTTCGGGCGCTTGCCGGTCGCCTTCGCGGATTTTCGGCCCGAGCTCGCCCGACCAGCGGCAGATCGGATAGCTCTTGAGCAGCTCGAAGCGGCCTTCCCGGGTCTGTTTCCAGACCTCACGCTCCGATTCCTCCTTGAACAGCCGCAACAGAATCGGAGAGTCCTTGGCCATCCCCTTCTGCTCGATCGAGGCGAGTATTTGCGGCGATAGTGGCTGGAGGTGCCTGGGCCCGAAGCCCGAATATTCTTCGGTGAGGCAGCCGGATAACACAAAGGCACACGCCGCGGCGAGCACCGTGCCACGGGCCCGAGCGAGGAACGAACGGCTCAACGCGAAACTCCTGAGACCGTACGGAGAAGCCCCTGTCATTGGCTAAAGCGTTACCCTTGACGACTGGTTACCGCAAGCGCCTAACCCAAAGAGCGCCTAACCCGGTGAACGGCTTGGTCGGCGACTCAGTATCCTCTTGAATCTCAAAGATTCCGGCCAATTGAGAGGAATTTTTGTTGCCGGCGGGCGCGAATCTCGTCGTGGGACAGCCCTTTCAGCCCTTCAAGCGCCGTCCCGATCGCCTCACGGGCGGCGGCAATTGTGGCGTCGGGATGGCGGTGGGCGCCCCCCGGCGGTTCCGTCACCACCACGTCGACCACGCCGAAGCGCTCGAGATCCCTGGCCGTGATCTTCATGCTGGTCGCGGCTTCCTGCGCCTTGGAAGTATCGCGCCATAGAATCGAGGCCGCTCCCTCGGGCGAGATCACGCTGTAGATCGCGTGTTCCAGCATGATCACCGTGTTCGCCGTCGCGATCGCGATGGCCCCGCCCGAGCCGCCTTCGCCGATGATGACGGCGATATTCGGCACGCCAAGGGAGAGACAAGCATCGGTCGAGCGCGCGATCGCCTCGGCCTGACCGCGCGCCTCGGCATCGATGCCGGGATAGGCGCCCGCCGTGTCGACCAGCGCGATGACGGGTACATCGAACCGATCGGCGAGCTCCATCAGGCGCACCGCCTTGCGGTAACCCTCGGGCCGGGCCATGCCGAAATTGTGCTTGATCCGCGCCTCGGTGGTCGATCCTTTCTCGTGACCGATCACGCAGACGCTCGCCCCCCGGAAGCGGGCGAAGCCGCCGAGAATCGCCTCGTCCTCGCCGAATTTGCGGTCGCCGGCGAGCGGGGTGAACTCCGTGAACAGCCCTTCGACATAGTCGGAGAAATGCGGCCGCAGCGGGTGGCGCGCGACCTGCGTCTTCTGCCAGGGCGTGAGATTGGCGTAGAGATCCTTGAGTGCCTGAGCCGCCTTGGCTTCGAGGCGGGCGATTTCGTCGCCGATCGCGACCACCTCGCCGCCCGCCGCGAGCGCGCGCAGCTCATCGAGCTTGGCCTCAAGCTCCGCGACGGGTTTTTCGAAATCGAGATAGCTGCGCATCAGATCGGTTGCGTCGTGCCCGCCGGATTCCCCCAAGTCAAGGGAAGGCAGGCCTACAGCGGCTTTCTTCAGTCATCCGCCAGCGGATGCAAATCACGCACCAGGCTTTTCAGG
>JAUSIF010000180.1 GCA_030648135.1 Xanthobacteraceae bacterium | reverse complement strand
GTTGGCGCAGGAAACGACGAGCTTCCCGTCGCCGGCAGCCTTGCGGGTGAGAGATAAGGGTAGGAGCAGTTGCATATCCGGCGTCGATTCGAATCGCTTTAGCGTTAAGCAATTCGAATTGCCGGCTCGATGCAAGCGGACAAGCGCGGCGCGAGCCTGCGGGTCAGGCGACGAGTTTTGGCCCCGCTGCGGTCTTGCGGCGCGGGGCGGGGGCCGGGTTGAAGCTGCGATTATTGCTGAGCATGAAGTCGGCCATGCGCGGGGCAATCTCGGCGCGGTAACGCGAGCCGTTGAATACGCCATAATGGCCGACGTCCAACTGCAGGTAATGCGCCTTGCGCTCGGGTGGAATATTGACGCAAAGCCGGTGTGCGGCCTCGGTCTGACCGACGCCGGAGATATCGTCGTTCTCGCCCTCGATCGTGAGCAGCGCGACGCGGCGGATCTTCGCCGGATCGACCGGCTTGCCGCGATGGGTCATTGCGCCCTTGGGCAGCGCGTGACGCACGAATACGGTCTCGACCGTCTGCAGATAGAACTCGGCGGTCAAGTCCATGACCGCGAGATACTCATCGTAGAACTCGCGGTGTCTGTTCGCCGAATCTCCGTCGCGCTGCACCAAGTGCTGGAACATTTGCTTGTGGGCGTCGAGATGGCGGTCGAAATTCATACTGACGAAGCCGGTGAGCTGCAAGAACCCCGGATAGACCTCGCGCATGAAACCCGGGTGTGGGAACGGCACCTTGCCGATGACGTGCGAGCGGAACCAATCGGCGCCACGGTGCTCGGCGGCCTTGTTGACCGCAGTCGGATTGACGCGTGTGTCGATCGGGCCGCCCATCAGGATCATGGAATTGGGCACGTAGGGGTCGCCTTCCGCCTCCATGCGGGCGATCGCGGCGATGACCGGCACCGAGGGCTGGCAGACCGCGATCACGTGGCAGTCGCCGCCGAGCCGGTGCAGCATGCTGATCACGTAATCGATGTAATCGTCGAGATCGAAGCGCCCCGCCGCCACCGGCACCATCCGCGCGTCCATCCAGTCGGTGATATAGACATCGTGGCGGGGCAAGAGCGCCTCGACCGTGCCGCGCAGGAGCGTCGCGTAGTGGCCGGACATCGGCGCGACGATGAGCACTTTCGGCTGAGGACGCTGCGGGGGATGCTCGAACAGCCGCTCGAAATGGAGGAGCTTGCAGAACGGGCGCTCCCAGATCGCCGAGATCTGGACCGGCACCCGCTCGCCGCCGACGAGCGTCGAAGGGATGCGCCATTCGGGCTTGGCGTAGCGCCGGATCGAGCGTTCGTACATTTCGCACGCCGCCGCGACCGACTTGCCGAATGTGGTGTTGGCGAGCGGATTGACCGGATTTTTGAAATAGAGCCGGGTCGCGTCGGCGAACGCGCGCGATGGATTGAGCGCCGCGTGGCTCCATTCATAGAGCCAGTAGAGCGGCGTCGTGCTGAGCGGGCCGCCTTTGCCGAGCAGCTCCGGCGCACCGCCGAATACCCCAATTGCCATCTAACCCAGCCCCGATACCATTTATTGCAGTGCAGCAGAGTGTCGTCTTTTTTCGGTCACGTCAATCAAAACACAGGTCTGGTAAAGGCGGAGATAAGAGGCGGATTCACTCTCCCACTTGCAACAAAGATCCTCCCCGCCGCGCCGCAGCAAGCAAGGCCATGAAAGCGACCGCGGCGGCGGCGAGCCATAGCGCGTTGAGCATGAGTGCCCAGAGCATAAGCTCGGCTCGGAACACATGATCGATCACCAGCGCACGCATGCCTTCGAATACGGCGGTGGGCGGCAACGCCCAGGCGACCGGCTGGAGCCATTGGGGCAGGGTCGCAACCGGGTAATAGACGCAAGTCAACGGCAGGAACAGGAACATCAGCGACCAGGTCAGTCCCTCGGCGCCGAGTCCCTGGCGCATCACCAACCCCGAACACAGCAACCCGACCGACCAGCTCGTGAACAAGAGATTGACGAAAAAAGCTGCGAGCGCCAACCCGAGACTCCAGAAGTTGAACCCGAAGAACATGATCGCCAGCAGCGATACCGGCACGAAACCAATCGCAAGACGGATGATACTCATCACCACCAGCGCGATCACAAACTCGACCGGCCTGAGCGGGCTAATCATCAGATTGGCGAGATTGCGCGCCCACATCTCCTCGAGGAATGAGATCGAGAAGCCAAGCTGTCCGCGGAAGAGCACGTCCCAGAGCAGAACCGCAGCGAGGAAGGTTCCGGCCGCGACTGCAAGCGCACCCGGTTGTCTTGCCACATGGAGCTGAAGGAAGCCCCACATGGTCATTTGCACCGCCGGCCAATAGACGATCTCGAGGAGTCGCGGCCAGGACGAGCGCAGGAGATACCAGTGGCGCAGCACCATCGCGGCGATGCGCCGGAACGAAAAGGCGGGCGAATGTTCGCTCACGATGCGGTCTCTTGCTGCAGCGCGGGCGCCGGTTCGCGCCGACCGCGGGCGACGTCGAGGAAAACTTCTTCCAGCGTGTGTCTCCCGTAACGGGCAATGAGGTGTGCCGGTGCATCGTCGTCGACGATGTGTCCACGCTTCATCATGATGACGCGGTCGCACAGCCGCTCGACCTCATTCATGTTGTGGGAGGCGAGTAGGATGGTTGCCTTTTGCCCGCTGCGGTAGCGCTCAAGATGACCGCGGATCCAGTCAGCGGTATCGGGATCGAGCGAGGCGGTAGGCTCGTCGAGCACGAGAATTTCGGGCTCGTTGATCAGCGCCTTCGCCAACGCGACACGCGTCTTCTGTCCGGCCGAGAGCTTGCCCGACGCTCGATCGATGAACTCTCCGAGATCGAGCTCGCGGACGAGCCGTTCGATCCGACCACGGACGTCGGCGACGCCATAAAGCATGCCGAACACGACGAGGTTCTGCCGCACGGTGAGCCGGTGTGGCAGGTCGACATAGGGACTCTCGAAATTCATACGGTGGAGGACACGATAAGCCTCGTGCGCCATGTTGGCGCCGAGTACGGTCACACGTCCTTCAGTGGGTGCCACCAATCCCATGATCATGCCAATGGTCGTGGTCTTGCCGGCGCCGTTGCCGCCGAGGAGGCCGGTGATCGAGCCGGCCGGAATCGCAAAAGAAATCCCGTCGACGGCGATGGCTTCACCGTAATGCTTGGAAAGACGCTCGGCCTCGATGGCGGGGGCAACCATGATGAATGCACGCTTTGTGGGGTCCGAGGTGGCATGGGGAGGGCCGCCGGCGCAAGCTTGCTCGCCCCGGCGGGGATTGAGAAATCTACCGTATCAATGGTTTCGCAATGGCCGCCACGCGCCTAGATTGAGCCCATGTCCGGCGACATCGACCACCTGATCGGCTCGCGGCCCTACGGGCTCAGGCTCGATACCCTCGTCCGTTTGCGCTGGCTTGCAGTGGCGGGCCAGACCCTCACGCTGGTTGTTGTCTATTGGGGACTTGGCATCGCGTTCCCGATCTGGCTCGCGCTTGCGCTCGTCGCCCTGACAGCCGCGACCAATCTCGCCCTTAGGCTTCTCT
>JAUSIF010000177.1 GCA_030648135.1 Xanthobacteraceae bacterium | reverse complement strand
GGCATCCGCAATGTGCCCAGAATCGAGGCCGCACTTTCCGAGATGTACCGGGTGCTGAAACCCGGCGGGCACTTCCTCTGTCTCGAATTCAGCGCGGTCGACGTCCCCGGCCTCGATGCGCTTTACGACCTTTATTCTTTCCGCGTGGTGCCCGAGATCGGCCGGCTGGTGGTGGGCGATTCCGAACCCTATCGTTATCTGGTCGAATCGATCCGACGCTTTCCCGACCGCGAGAGCTTCGCCGGCATGATGCGGAAAAGTGGTTTCTCGCGTGTCGCGGTGACGCCGCTCACCGGCGGCATGGTCGCGCTTCATTCCGGCTGGCGGCTCTGAGGCCTTTGGTGCTTTCGGCGGCGATCCATCTCTTGCGCCTTGCCCGCGCCGGGTTCGTGCTCGCGCGCGAGGGGGTATTCGCGCTGGTCGACGCGGCAGTACTGCCGCCGGGCCCGCGTCTGGCGTTGCGTCTTGTGCGCCTCATCGAGCGGCGGAATGCCGGCAGCGGCTCCGCCCGATTGGCTTCGGCGCTCACCCGGCTCGGGCCGTCTTATGTGAAGCTCGGCCAGTTCCTCGCCACCCGCCCCGACGTGGTCGGCCAGGCGATCTCTCGCGATCTTGAGACTTTGCAGGACCGCATGGCGCCCTTCGCGCAAGGCGTGGCGGAGACCGCCGTTGCCGAGGCGCTCGGCAAACCGGTCGCCCAACTCTTCGCCTCCTTCGGACCGGTGGTCGCGGCCGCCTCGATTGCACAAGTGCATCGCGCCGAGATCGACACTGCGGACGGCTCAAGGTCGCTCGCGGTGAAGGTGCTGCGCCCCGGCATCGAGCGGCTGTTCCAGCAGGATCTCGATTGCTTCTTCTTCATCGCCCGGCTCGCCGAGCGCCACTCCGAAGAAGCACGCCGGCTGCGTCTCATCGCCACGGTCGAGACACTCGCGCGCACGGTCGCGATCGAAATGGATCTCAGGCTCGAGGCGGCCGCTCTTACCGAGCTTGCCGAGAACACCAAGAACGACCCCGATTTCCGCGTGCCGGCGGTCGATTGGCAGCATACCGCCCGGCGCGTGCTCGCCATCGATTGGGTCGAAGGCATTCCGCTCGCCGACCAAGACAAACTCAGGGCCGCCGGCCATGATCTCGTCCGCCTCGGGCGGGTTCTCATTCAGTCGTTCCTGCGCCAGGCCATCCGCGACGGCTTCTTCCACGCCGACCTGCATCCGGGAAACTTGTTCGTCGATACGGAGGGCCGTCTGGTCGCGGTCGATTGCGGCATCATGGGCAGGCTCGGGCCGAAAGAACGGCGCTTCCTCGCCGAGATCCTCTACGGCTTCATCACCCGCGACTGGTACCGCACCGCCGAGATCCATTTCGAGGCGGGTTATGTGCCGCCGCATCATTCGATCGAGGATTTCGCCCAGGCGATCCGCGCCATCGGCGAGCCGATTCATGACCGGCGGGCGGATGAAATCTCCATGGCGAAGCTGTTGACGCTGCTGTTCGAAGTGACGGCGCTGTTCGACATGCGCACGCGGCCCGAGCTGTTGTTGCTGCAGAAGACCATGGTGGTGGTGGAAGGCGTCGCGCGCTCCCTCGATCCCACGCTCGATATGTGGACGGCCGCGGAGCCGGTGGTGCGCGAATGGATCGAGCGCCATCTGGGCCCGGTCGGCCGGATCGAGGACGCGGTAACCGAGATCGGCAGCATCGGCCGGCTCATCGGCTCGGCGCCGGCACTCCTTACCCGTGCTGCCGGTACGATCGAGCGGATCGACGAGCAGACCCGCGACGGGCTCGTGCTTTCACCCCAGACAGTCGAGGCGATCGGCCGCGCCGAGGCGAGGCGCTGGCGTTGGACCACGCTCGCGCTGTGGGTGATCGCGGGCCTCTTCGCGGTCTGGCTGTTGCGCTAGACCCTTAACCAGGACCGAGGAAGCCGTTGCTCGGAGGGCCGTAACATGTGCTAATTGTACAGTGAAGTCCTGATAATTATCGGCCGGACCGAGGGTAATAAAGGTCCCAGACCCGGCCAAGGCTCAGCCATGGCGCTCGAAGGCAAACGCGTTCTCTTGGTGATCGGCGGCGGCATCGCCGCTTATAAGAGCCTGGAGCTGATCCGCCGCCTCAAGGAGCGCGGCGTTCTCGTGCGCGTCATCATGACCCGCGCCGCGCAGGAATTCATCACCCCCCTGTCGGTGGGCGCGATCGTGGGCGAGCGCGCCTTCACCGATCTGTTCGATCCCGCGAGCGAGTTCGACATCGGCCATATCCGTCTCGCGCGCGAACCCGATTTCATCGTGGTCGCTCCGGCGACCGCCGATCTCATCGCCAAGATGGCGGGCGGCCATGCCGACGATCTCGCCTCGACCGTGTTGCTCGCCACCGACAAGCGCGTACTGATCGCGCCGGCGATGAATCCGGTGATGTGGGAACATCCGGCGACCCGGCGCAATTTCGCGCAAGTGCTCGCCGACGGAATTTTGGTCATCGGACCGAACCAGGGTGAAATGGCCGAGCGCGGCGAAGCAGGACCTGGCCGCATGGCCGAGCCCGACGAAATCATCGCCGCGATCGAGGCTTCGCTGTCGGCGCTGCCCGATAAGAACGCGCTTTCCGGCAAACGCGTGCTGGTCACCTCCGGCCCCACCCACGAGCCGATCGACCCGGTGCGGTTTCTCACCAACCGCTCCTCCGGGCGGCAGGGTCACGCCGTCGCGCGCGCTGCCGCGCGTGCCGGCGCAGAAGTCGTGCTGGTGTCGGGACCGGTCGAGCTTCCGGATCCCACCGGCGTCAAGACCGTCCATGTAGAGACCGCCGCGGAAATGCTGGCGGCGGCGGAGGCGGCCTTGCCGGTCGATGCGGCGATCTGCGCCGCCGCCGTCGCCGACTGGCGGAGCTCTGAGACATCGCCGCAAAAGCTGAAGAAAGAGAACGGCAAGGCCGTCACCCTGTCGCTCGTGGAAAATCCGGATGTGCTGGCGACGCTCGCCCGCCACAAGCGCCGTCCCCGCCTGGTCGTCGGCTTCGCGGCCGAAACCGAGAAGATTCTCGACCATGCGCGGGCCAAGTTGAAGGCCAAGGGCTGCGATTGGATTCTCGCCAATGATGTCTCGCCCGCCTCCGGCGTGCTCGGGGGGCCGAGCAACACCATTCATCTCGTCACCGCCGAAGGCGTGGAGTCCTGGCCGACCCAGTCCAAGCAATCGATCGCCGACGGGTTGGTGAGCCGCATCGCCGCCGCGCTCAATGCTGCGGGGGCGCGGAAATGAAGCCGCTCGCGGTTTCCTTCCTGCAGCTCCCGCACGCCGCCGGTTTGCCGCTCCCCGAATACGCGACCGCGGACGCGGCGGGGCTCGATCTTTGCGCCGCGGTGGCGGAAGAGAAGCCGCTCGTGCTCAGTCCCGGCGAGCGGGCCGCGATCCCGACCGGTCTCGCGTTCGCGATCCCGCCGGGGTTCGAGGGCCAAGTGCGGCCGCGCTCGGGTCTCGCCCTCAGCCATGCCGTCACCGTGCTCAATGCGCCCGGCACAATCGATTCCGACTATCGCGGGGA
The DNA here is from genome assembly GCA_030648135.1 of Xanthobacteraceae bacterium. Lineage (GTDB taxonomy): Bacteria > Pseudomonadota > Alphaproteobacteria > Rhizobiales > Xanthobacteraceae > JAUSIF01. Next base: position 1,478 of record JAUSIF010000177.1, on the reverse strand, counting down.
AATCCTTGTCGTGCTGATCAATCTCGGGCGTGAGCCGTTCGCGGTCACGCGCGGCATGCGGATCGCGCAGATCGTGTTCGCCCCGGTCGCGCGCGTGATGCTGCAACAGGTTCAATCGCTCGAAGCGACCGCGCGCGGCGACGGCGGCTTTGGCTCGACCGGCCTCGTGCGCGGCCGCAAGACCAGGTGAGGCAGAAGTGGCGCGTTTGTCCGACAAGAGTCTTCTTGCCATCGCCGCGGTAGTCGATGTCGCCATCCATGCCCGCGGCCAGCCGGTCGCGGCCAAGGCGCTCGCCGAGCGTCACGGCCTGCCGCCACGTCATCTGGAGCCGGTGTTGCAGGCGCTGGTGCATGCCGGAATCCTCAAGGGCGTGCGCGGTCCGCGCGGCGGCTACGAGCTTGCGCGCGAGCGGCGGCGCATATCGGTTGCCGAGATCGTGCGGATCGCCGAGGCGACCAACGAGCACGAGGATCCGGTGCCGCCGCTGGTCGCTCGCGTGATCTCGCCTGCGGTGGCCGAGGCCGAGAAGAATTTCGAGACCGCGCTCGCCGCCGTCACCATCGATCGTCTGTGCCAGCACGCCGAACGGTCCGGACTGGCCGAGCAGATCGCTGGTCCCGATTTCAACATCTAAAGTCGGTGATTTGCCGATAAAGTCGACTCATATCGGTGAATCTGCTAGGGCCGCGCCTGAACAATAAAATTTACGGTCGGATTCTTGGAGACTGCCATGGCTGAGCCGGTGCGCAAGACTCAAACGACCGCCGCCGCATCGCTACGCGCGCCGGGACGCGGGAAAATCTTCGACTCCATCACCGATACCATCGGAAACACGCCGATCGTGCGGCTCCATCGCCTGCCCAACATGCGCGGCGTCAAGGCCCACATCCTCGCCAAGCTCGAATTCTTCAACCCCGTCGGCAGCGTCAAGGATCGCATCGGCGTCTCCATGATCGACGCCATGGAGGCGGCGGGCGGGCTCGACAAGGACACCGTGCTGGTCGAGCCGACCTCGGGCAATACCGGCATCGCGCTCGCCTTCGTCGCCGCCGCCCGCGGCTATCGGTTGATCCTGGTCATGCCCGAGTCGATGTCGCTCGAGCGCAGGAAGATGCTGGCGCTCTTGGGCGCCGAACTGGTGCTCACCGACCCCGCCAAGGGCATGCGCGGCGCCATCGTCAAGGCCGAGGAATTGATCGGCGAATTGCCCAAGGCGGCGATGCCGCAGCAGTTCAAGAATCCGGCCAATCCGGAAATCCACCGCCGCACCACGGCCGAGGAGATCTGGAACGATACCGGCGGGGCCATCGACGTGTTCGTGAGCGGGGTCGGCACCGGCGGCACCATCACCGGGGTCGGGCAAGTGCTCAAGCCGCGCAAACCGTCGCTGCGTCTGGTCGCGGTCGAGCCGGCCGACAGCCCGCTCTTGTCCGGCGGCAAGCCTGGCCCGCACAAGATCCAGGGCATCGGCGCCAAC
>JAUSIF010000174.1 GCA_030648135.1 Xanthobacteraceae bacterium | reverse complement strand
CGCCGCTACGCCCGCGCTTGGCCGACAAGCACTACGTCGTCGGCGAGACCTACTGGATGGTGCCGCACGAGGAACGCTCGACCGCGAGCCACGCGCACTACTTCGCCGCGGTCAACGAGGCGTGGCAGAACCTTTCGGACGAACAAGCCCTAAGATTCCCCACGGCGGAGCATCTTCGCAAGTGGGCGCTGATCGAGGCGGGCTATCGCGACGAGCGATCTATCGTCGCGTCGTCAAAGGCCGAGGCGCAACGGCTGGCCGCGTTCATCAAGCCGATGGACGAGTATGCCGTCGTGACCGTCACCGATGCCGTGGTGCGCGCCTACACCGCGCAGTCGCAGTCCTACCGGGCCATGAACCGCAAGACGTTCCAGGAGAGCAAGGACAAGGTGCTGGCCGTGGTGGCCGGGCTGATCGGGGTCACGGCGGACGAGCTGCGGCGCAATGCGGACCCCGGCCGCACCCTGGCGGCGGGATAAGGAGGGAACGATGAACTTTCGCACAATCCTAGACGACCACGGCCCGCGCATCGTGAAGACCGGCGCGGCTGTCGGGCCGTATGTATTCGGCGAGCTGCACGCGGCCCGGATGGCGCTGCGGGCGATGGTCGAGGTCCAGATCGGCGGACTGCGCTTCAGCCGCGACGCCGCGCTCAAGATGCGCGAGGGCGATCTGCTGAGCGAGACGGGGGATCGCATATTGCGGGAGGAACCGAGCCTCGACATTCCGCCGGCGCCGAGCGAGGCCGGCCCAGGCTCGGTAGGGCGAGACCAAGACGACCTGACCGACCTGCCAGCGCATCTGCGGCGGACGCCGGCATGACTTGCACCCATATCGGAAACGTCGTGTTTTGCGGCCGCGACGATGAGCGCGGCCCGTGGGAGCCGACAACGAAGCTGCGGCCGCGCGGCTGGCGCGGTCGCGTGCCGGTGCATTGCTGCGAACGGTGGGAACTGCCGCGCAACACCGAAACGCAATGGTACTCCGCATTCGACGGCTATGTCGCGGGCTGGAGGTATCGGTGCGCGCCGGCACGGGGCTGCAACAATCCGAAACGTCCGGGCTACAAACGGACGGCACACCTGCGGGAGATCGAGTACGCATGAAATGCCCCCATGCCGATATCCGATTTTGCCCGCTCTACCTTGCGGCGCATATGTCCGGCGGCTGCGACGACGGGCGCCTTGATGAGGGCGGATGTGCCGTTGAGCGCGGGATGAATTACGCCGATGCGTTGGCTCGGCTACAGGTGACGCAGTTTCAGCTTGTCGCCGAGGCCGAATATGCGGAGCGACAAGAGACGGCGGCAAAGCATCGGGCGCGAAATATGCGCCTCGCCGGTGTCCACTGAAAGACCATGACCCGCTACCCGCCCCGCATTTCCCGTGCCGTCCCCGGCCCCGCCGGCAAGGACGATGACCGCGACCACCCCAGGCACCGAGCATGGATACGCACGCTCGACTGTCTCGCGCATGGGCCGGACTGCCGGGGCGCGGTACAGGCGGCGCACGTTCGCAAGGGGACGGATGGCGGGACCGGGTTGAAGCCGCATGATCGGTGGTGCGTTCCCATGTGCGCGCATCACCATCTCGCCGTTCAACACCAGCACGGCGAGCCGGCATTCGAGCGGCTGCACAACGTCAACCTGCGGTCGGAGGCCCTGCGGCTGGCCGAGCGCAGCCCGGATAGGAGTGTGCGGGGGTGACGGTATATCTTGAGCGCGATGCCGTAGTTTCTTCCTGTGGCCGGTATCGCTATCTGCTGCGCCGAGTGTGGGATTTCAAGCGACCCCGCGCCCTGTTTGTGATGCTCAATCCTTCGACGGCGGACGCCAGAGTCGATGATGCGACGATCCGCTCCTGTGCGCGGTTGTGCCGTGTCTGGGGCTACGGGAGTTTCGAGGTCGTGAACCTCTACGGCTGGCGGGCAACGAAGCCGCGCGAGTTGTCAGGTGTCGCCGACCCGATAGGTCCGGGCAACGATCAAATCGTCGAAGCCGCGATCAGGCGGTGCGATAGCCCGATATGTGCATGGGGCGCGCATCCTATGGCCGAGCCGCGCGCCGATGTGATGCTGCGATTGATCGGTCGGCACCGGCCCGCCGCGTTCTGTCTCGGCAAGACGAAGGCCGGAGCCCCACGGCATCCGCTCTACATCAAGTCGGGAACAATACCGGAGAGGTATCCATGACCGACGTGCTCGACGCCGCGCGGCGGCTGGTGGAGTTGGACAGCGACGTTCAGCGGATCACGGCTAGTCTGGCTGCCGGTGGCAACACCCATGTTGTTGCTGAGCGCAAGCGAGACAGCGCGGCATGTGAAACCGGCCCCGACATCGCCCGCGCCCTGATCGCGGCGGAGAAGGCCGCTGAGGCGTTGCGGGTGATTTTGCCGATGGCGAAGGGATATGCGTATGCGTACACGCCTCCGCGCGGAAACAATGTGACGATGGTCGAGGAAGCCGAAGCCGATCTTGCCGCCTACGATGATGCCGTTAAATGACGCGAGACCCTACGATGACGCCGCTCGATACATGGATCGCTGAGAATGGCTGACGACATGATCGACAAGATGATTATGGCTGGCGTGCAGGCGGCGAATGGGCGACTGACGTACAACGAAACCCGC
>JAUSIF010000168.1 GCA_030648135.1 Xanthobacteraceae bacterium | reverse complement strand
CTTGGCGTGCTGCAAATAGCGATAGATTTCGGCCGAGCGCAGCAGCGCCTTGGTGGGAATGCAGCCCCAGTTGAGGCAGATGCCGCCCAGATGCTCGCGCTCCACCACCGCGGTCTTGAAGCCGAGCTGGGCTGAGCGGATGGCGGCGACATAGCCGCCCGGCCCCGCGCCGATGATCAGGATGTCGTAGGAAGCGTCAGCCATAGCCTCGCCGCTACTTTACCTCTTCGCGAAACGCCTCCTCGCGCTTCTTGCCGACCGAAGGAATCAGCACGATCACCAGAGCGCCGACCGCGGCGATGAGCAGCACGGCGCTGATCGGGCGCTGCAGGAACACCAGCGGATCGCCGCGCGAGAGCAGCATGGCGCGGCGCAGATACTCCTCCATCATGCGGCCGATGACGAAGCCCAAAATCATCGGCGCCGGCTCGCAATCGAGTTTCACGAACAAATATCCCACCACGCCGAAGAACGCCATCGTATAGGCGTCGAACGGATTGTTGCTCACGCTGTAAACACCGATGCAGCACACCGCCATGATGCCCGGAAACAGCAGGTGATAGGGCACGCTGAGGAATTTCACCCAAATTCCGATCATCGGCAGATTGAGCACCAGCAACATCACATTGCCCACCCACATCGACGCGATCAGGCCCCAAAACAGTTCCGGCTTGTCGTTCATGACGTTCGGGCCCGGCACGATGCCCTGGATGATCATGGCGCCGATCATCAGCGCCATCACCGGATTGGAAGGAATGCCGAGGGTGAGCATCGGAATGAACGAAGTCTGGGCTCCGGCATTGTTGGCGGCCTCGGGGCCGGCAACGCCTTCGATCGCACCCTTGCCGAAACGCGACGGATCTTTCGCCCAGCGCTTCTCCAGCGAATAGGCCGCGAACGAAGCCAGTAATGCGCCGCCGCCGGGCAGAATGCCGAGTATTGATCCAAGCGCGGTACCGCGCAGAATGGGCTTGATGGTCGAGAGGAATTCCGCGCGCGAGGGAATCAGCCCTGATACCTTGTTCGCGAGCACGCTCACGGTCATCTCGTGCTCGAGATTGCGGACGATTTCGCCGATCCCGAACAGGCCCATGACCAGGGCGACGAATTCGACGCCGTCGCTGAGATCGATCAGCCCGAAACTGAAGCGTGGCACGCCGGTATAGAGATCCTGTCCGATGGTGCCGAGCAGCAGGCCCAAGATAACCATGGCGATCGCCTTCAGCAGCGAGCCGTGGGCGAGCGAGACCGAGGCGGCAAGACCGAGCACCATGAGCGAGAAATACTCGGCCGGGCCGAAAGTGAGTGCGAGCTGCGCCAGCGGCGGTGCGAAGCCGGCGATCAGAAAGGTCGAAACCGTGCCCGCGAAAAACGAGCCGATCGCAGCCGTGAACAGGGCAAAGCCCGCCTTGCCTTGGCGCGCGAGCTGATAGCCGTCGAGCGCCGTTACGACTGAAGCGGATTCGCCCGGTACGTTGATCAGGATCGCCGTGGTCGAGCCGCCATATTGCGCGCCGTAATAGATGCCGGCGAGCATGATCAGCGAAGCAACCGGCGGCAACTGAAAGGTGATCGGCAACAACATCGCGATGGTCGCGACCGGACCCAATCCCGGTAGCACGCCGACAATCGTGCCGAGAAGAACACCAAGGAAGCAATACAAGAGGTGCGAGAACGTGAGCGCCTGTCCGAAACCGAGCGCGAGATGCGAGATGAAATCCATGGCTTTGTCTCAGTAGCCGCCGACCCACGGGCCGAGCAGCGAGATCGGCAAGCCCAGACCCCAGATGAAGATGAGCCAGCCGAACAATACCAGCACGGCCGTGTTCGCCAGCCCGACCCTAAGTTTGAAGTGCCCGCTGGCGAGCGTCGTGAAGAAGACGGTGAGCGCCAGCGACACAACGAAGCCGAGGCCCCTGATCGTGACTCCGAAGAACACGACGGGCAGAACGATGTTGATCAGTCCGCGCCAGGCGACGACCCCGATCGGCTCCCCTTCGGCCCACACCCCGTTGAACATGATCACCAAGCCGAGCGCGGCAAGCAGGCCCACGAGCAACAGCGGGTAATAGCCCGGCCCCATCCGGAAGGCGGTCCCGATTTGCAATTCAAGAACGCCGTGGGCGAACACCGCCGCGATGGCGATGAACAGAAGGCCGGCGAAGAAATCCTTCGGGCTCTTGATGAAGCTCGGCATCCCCCTCCCCGGTTTCGCTTTTTTTCGCCCGCGGCCGGCGGCTATTAGGCTAATCGGCCGATTAAATCACATTGCGCGGAGGCCGGACATGGAGATTCCGCGCCATGGCGGGGCATGCTTTAGGCTAGGCGGGGTTCCCTTGTGAAGGGCCCTGTCCGCGCGTAGCCTTGGGTACAAAGCGGTCTCCGAGAAGACCGCGAACCGAAATACAGGGGAGTGCAACGCCATGAAAATCCGTCTGAAGACCCTTGCTCTCGCCGGCGGCCTAGCGCTTGGCCTGGCCGGCGCGGCTCCGGCGGCCGAACTCAGATTCATGACCGGCCCGCAGGGCGGTTCCTGGATCCCGATGGGTGGTCAGCTCAAGGATCTTTGGGAAAAGGCCGTTCCGGGTCTCGCCGTGCAGCAGTCGCCCGGCGCCGGCATCGCCAATGTGCGCAGCATCGAGGAAGGCAAGACCGAAATCGGCATCGGCAATTCGATCTCCACGGTCGATGCGGTCGCCGGCCGGCCGCCCTTCAACAAGCCGCACGCCAATGTCTGCAATATCGCGACGTTGTATCCGCAATATTACCAGCTGGTGGTGCCGGCCGACGCCGGAATCAATTCGGTGAAGGACATTAAGGGCAAGGGCGTCACCACCCAGCAGCGCGGCAACACCGGCGAGCAGATCACCGCCCAGCTCCTGCAGGTGAATGGTCTGAGCTACAACGACGTCAAGGCGAGCTTCGTGTCCTATTCCGACTCGGTCAACCAAATGAAGGATGGCCACGCGGCCGCCTTCGGCCTCGGCACTACGATACCGGCCGGCGCGATCATGGATCTCGCCGCCGCGCGCGACATCAAGTTGTTGGACCTTGCCGACAACCTCGCCGCGATGCGCAAGCTCAATCCCGGCTACACGCTGGTCACCGTTCCGAAAGGCACCTATCCGAAACAGGACAAGGACGTGAAGGTGATCGGCTATGCCACTCACATCGTGGTGTCTTGCAAGGTGCCGGCGGACACGGTCTATACGATGACCAAGACGATCGCGCAGAATTCCACCTCGCTGGCCGCGGTCGTGAAGGACATCGCGGGCCTCACGCCCAAGCGGATGGCCGAGGACATCGGCGTGCCGTTTCATCCCGGTGCCGCGAAGTTCTACAAGGAAGCCGGCATCTCGGTGATGAGCAACTGAATTCGCGCGCCGGCGCGGCTAGCCCGCGCCGGCGGCCTCCCGCCTCGATATGCGCCGGAATTCCTCACCAGCGACAAGCGTGCAGCGATGAAGCTCGACCTCGGTTACGGGGGCCTCCTCCGGTTCACGGTAACGATCATTTCCGTCGCCATGGTGGTCTACCATATCTGGGCCATCGCCTTCGGCACTCCCGAAGCGATTCTGTTTCGCGGCACCCATCTTCTGTTCGCGCTGGTGCTGACCTTCCTGCTCTATCGGCGAGCCGGCGACGTCGGCGAACGACCTTCGCTGCTTGATTTCGCGCTGCTCGCCCTCGCCGTCGCGCCGATCCTCTATCTGTTCGTCAATTACGAATACCTCGTCACCCGCATTTTCTATGTCGACGACCTGACCGCCGCGGACATGATCTTCGGCGTGATCATGGTGTTGATCGTGCTGGAGGGAACCCGCCGGGTCATCGGCTTGGCCTTGCCCATCACCGCCGTGCTCTTCCTATTCTATGGGCTGTTCATCGCCCGGCTCGAGCCCATGCGGTTGCTCGACCAACTCTACATGACCACCGAGGGTATCTTCGGCATTCCGCTCTCGGTCTCGGCCACCTATGTATTGATCTTCGTGCTGTTCGGCAGCTTCATGGAGCGCACCGGCACCGGTCAGCTGTTCATGGATTTCGCCATGAGCCTCACCGGTGGGACCGCCGGCGGACCCGGCAAGGTGTCATGCGTGAGTTCGGCCTTGTTCGGCACCATCTCCGGCAGCGCGGTCGCCAATGTCATGGTCGACGGACCGATCACCATCCCGCTGATGAAGCGCTCGGGCTTCCCGCCGCATTTCGCCGCCGGCGTCG
>JAUSIF010000160.1 GCA_030648135.1 Xanthobacteraceae bacterium | reverse complement strand
CCGCGATGTATGCGCGCAAGCGCGCGCGCAAGGCCGGCTGACCAAAATCGTCAGCGCAGAAACGGCTGCATGCCCTCGCGCGCGAGTTCGTCGGCGCGCTCGTTCTGCTCGTGACCTTCGTGGCTGCGCAGCCAATGCCAGCGGATTTCGTGCCGGCTCGCCGCCGCGTCGAGGCGCTGCCAGAGGTCGACGTTCTTCACCGCCTTTTTGTCGGCGGTGCGCCAGCCGTTTTTCTTCCAGTTCGGCATCCACTCGCTGATGCCGCTGCGCAGATATTGCGAGTCGGTGTAGAGATCGACCATCGCGCCGTGGTCGAGCGATTCCAGCGCCGAGATCGCCGCCATCAGCTCCATGCGATTGTTGGTGGTGCGCACCTCGCCGCCCTTCAGCTCGCGCATCTCCGCGCCGTATTGGATCAGCGCGCCCCAGCCGCCGGGGCCCGGATTGCCGGAGCAGGCGCCGTCGGTATGGATGACGATGCGGCTTTTCATGCGGCTAGCCCGTAGTCGCGAGCGTGGTCGATGCGGCGGTGGAAGCGCAGCTTCTTCAAATATTCGAGCGGATCCTTGGGCCGCACCAGCGCGCCCGCCGGCACGTCGAGCCAATCGACCAGGCGGGTGAGCAGGAAACGCAAGGCCGCGCCGCGCGCAAGCAGAGGAAGGGCGGCCACTTCCGCCGGCACGAGCGGGCGCACCGCCGCATAGCCCGTGAGCAGCGCCCGGCCCTTGGTGACATTGTAGGAGCCGTCCGCCTCGAAGCACCAGGCATTGAGACAGATTGCCGCATCGTAGGCGAAGAGATCATCGCAGGCGAAATAGAAATCGATCAGCCCCGAGAGTTGGTCGCCGAGGAAGAATACGTTGTCGGGGAAGAGATCGGCATGGATCACGCCGCGCGGCAGATCGTCCGGCCAGGAACGCTCGAGATGGGCGAGTTCGTCCATGATGATCGAACCGAGGTCGGGGGCGACCTTGTCGGCGCGCGCGGCGCAAGCGCGCGCGAGGCTGTTCCAGCCGGCGAGCGCCAGCGCATTCGGTCGATGCAGCTCGAAGTCCGCGCCGGCGCGATGCAGCTCGGCGAGCGCGCGCCCGGCCGCGGCGCAATGGGCGACGCTGGGGCGGCGCACCCACACTCCGTCCAGGAAAGTGACGATGGCGGCGGGTCTGCCCGCCAGCTCGCCGAGCGCGCGGCCTTGGCGGCTCTTCACCGGTTGCGGGCAGGTGATTCCCTTTTTTGCCAGATGTTCCATGAGACCAAGGAAGAAGGGGAGATCCGCGCGCGCCACCCGCTTCTCGTAGAGCGTGAGGATGAAGTATCCAGCCGCGGTATGCAGCAGATAGTTGGTGTTCTCGACGCCCTCGGCGATGCCCTTGAACGACATCAGCGCGCCGAGATCGTAGCCGGCCAGAAACGCGCCCAGCTCCTCCTCGCCCACATCGGTATAGACGGCCATTGTGCGCTCACTCGGCCGCGTCGTCGCGCAAATCCCGCGGCAGCGGAAAGAAGACATCCTCCTGCGGTCCCGACACGGTCTCGACCTCGACTTCGTAGCGGGTTGCGAAGGCGTCGATGATCTCCTCGACCAGCACCTCCGGAGCCGACGCGCTGGCGGTGAGGCCGAGGCTCGCGAGCCCCTCGAACAGGCTCCAGTCGATGTCCTCGGCGCGCTGCACCAGCGCGGCGGCGCGGCAGCCCGCGCGTTCGGCGACCTCGCGCAGGCGCTGCGAGTTCGAGCTGTTGGGAGCGCCCACCACGATCATGGCCTCGACCTCGGGCGCCACGCGCTTCACCGCTTCCTGGCGGTTGGTCGTCGCATAGCAGATGTCTTCCTTGTGGGGGCCGACGATCGCAGGAAAACGCCGGCGCAAGATCGCGACGATCTCGGCGGTGTCCTCGATCGAGAGCGTGGTCTGGGTCACATAGGCGAGCTTTTCCGGATTGCGCGGAGAAAAGGCGCGCGCGGCTGTGGCGGTCTCCACCAGCGCCACCACGTCCGACGGCAACTGGCCCATGGTGCCGATCACCTCGGGATGGCCGGCATGGCCGATTAGCACGATCTCGCGGCCGCGCTTCCAGTGCACCGTGGCCTCGCGATGCACCTTGGTCACCAGCGGACAGGTCGCATCGATCGCGAACAGGCGGCGGCGCGCGGCCTCCTCGGGGACCGCTTTGGGCACGCCATGGGCGGAGAAGATCACCGGCCGGTCGCCGTCGGGCACCTCGTCGAGCTCCTCGACGAACACCGCGCCCTTCCGGCGCAGGGATTCGACCACATATTTGTTGTGGACGATCTCATGGCGCACATAGACCGGAGCCCCGTATTTTTCGAGCGCGCGTTCGACCGCGTCGATCGCCCGCACCACGCCGGCGCAGAAGCCGCGCGGCGCGCACAAAAGGATGCGGAGACTGGGTTTTGCGGCGGTTTGCGGGACGGCGGGCATGTCGGGTCCGCTTGCGGTTTCGGGTCGTGATGGGCCGCGGGATCGGGCCCTGTCAAGCATAGCGCGGGCATTTGCCTCCCGCTCGCCCCGCGCCTATATATATTACAACCCGGTCATCGCGAGACGACCAAAAGCTTCGCCTGGAAGGGCTGGTGGAGCGCAAAAGCCCTTTCCCTTGCAGCCGATAGAGACCCGCCCATGACGATGCCGTTGATGCCCAAGGCGACCGCCGTATGGCTGGTCGAGAATACATCGCTGTCGTTCGAGCAGATCGCCGATTTCTGCAAGCTGCATGCCTTGGAGGTGAAGGGCATCGCCGACGGCGAGGTCGCTCAGGGCATCAAGGGCCTCGACCCGATCACCACCAACCAGATCACCCGCGAGGAGCTCGATCTTGCGCAGAAGGATCCGAGTCATCGGCTGCAGTTCGCCGAAACCAAGGTGAGTCTGCCCGAGGCAAAACCGAAGAAGGGCCCGCGCTATACCCCGGTATCCAAGCGCCAGGACCGCCCCAACGCTATCCTCTGGCTGGTGCGCAACCATGCGGAATTGAAAGACAGCCAGGTCATGCGGCTCGTGGGCACCACCAAGTCGACGATTCAGTCGGTGCGCGAGCGTACGCACTGGAATTCGCAGAACTTGCAGCCGATGGATCCGGTGACCTTGGGTCTGTGCTCGCAGATCGACCTCGACCACGAGGTCCAGCGCGCGGCGAAGGAGAAGCCGGCGCCGCCCGAGGAACACGCGACGCTGTTGCCGGCGTCGGAGACGACCGTGGCCCGGATCGAGCCCGAGCCCCAGCCTTATCGGGAAGCGCCGAAGAAAGAAGCGCCGATCGACGTCGAATCCGTGTTCGCCAAGCTCGGCGGTTCGAAGAAGAGCGAGTAGCGCGTCAGTCGAGCGCCGCGTCTTTCACCGGCACCGTGGAATTGAGCGCGAGCCGGCCGCCGTCGGCAAAAACGGTCTCACCGGTGACATAGCTCGCATCATCCGAAGCGAGGAACACCGCGATCGCCGCGATCTCGTCGGGCGTGCCGATGCGCCCGAGCGGCGTGCGCGATAACAGCCGATGCTTGGCGCTGCGATCGGCGGCGACCGCGGCGAGCATGTCGGTCATGATCGAGCCGGGCCCGATCGCATTGACGCGAATGCCGTGGGAGCTGAGCGCCAGCGCCATCACGCGAGTGAGCTGGGCGAGGCCGCCTTTGGAAACGCAATAGGGCAGCTGGTTCGGGATCGCGACCACCGAATTGATCGAAGACATGTTGATGATCGCGCCCGGTTTCTTGCCCGCCTTGACCTGTTCCACCATCTTGCGCGCCGCCGCCTGACCGACCAGGAACGCGCCCTTGAGATTCACGCGCAGCACGCGGTCGAAATCCGCCTCCTCGAGCTCGAGGAAGTCGGCGCCGTGCATGATGCCGGCATTGTTGACGAGAACGTCGACGCCGCCGAAGGCCTTGCAGGTCGTCTCGACGAGATCGATCGCTTCGTGGGAATCGCCCACGTCGCAGCGCACAAAGCACGCCGACGCGCCGAGTTTTTTCGCCGCCGACGCACCGGCTTTCTCGTCGATGTCGGCGAGGACGACTTTCGCGCCCTCGGCGACGAAGCGCTGGGCGCAGGCGAGCCCGATGCCGCGGGCGGCGCCGGTGACGATCGCGACCTTGCCTTCGAGCCTGCCCATGAATCCGCTCCTTAAAATTCCCCTCTCCCCTTGTGGGAGAGGGGCCGGTTCACCCCGCCATCCCGCGCCCCTTCAGCACCGTGATCATCCGGTCGCAGGATACGCCATACCCGGCCAGATGCTGCAATTTCGCAGGACGCTACTTCGAGTCTGTAGATTTAGAGGCATCAGCCGGAAAGCATCCTTGCTTCTTGATGGTCGGGGGGCAGGATGCCGGCAAGAAATCGTCAGCCGTCACAAGCGCTTCTGCGCATCCTCTCGGCCAACATCATTCGCCTACGCGAAGTGAAGGAATGGTCGCAAGAACGGCTCGCAGACGAGGCGGGCCTGCACCGCACCTATGTGGGTTCGGTCGAACGCTGCGAACGCAACGTTACCCTGAGCACCCTTGAAGCGCTCGCGGGCGCTCTGGGGATCGCGGTGACCGAACTCTTGACCAAACGGCGCTAGCGCCCCCGCCGCGCTGTTCCCGACTGGTCAGGCTCCTTCCGCTCCATGTGCGGATATCCGCGTGATGACTTGAAGTAGCATAAAAACTGGATATGATGGGTAGCGTGCAGTAACCGCGCGCAGCCAATGTCCGCCAAAGCTCCTGATTCCATCGATGCTCTTGTCGGCCACAATATCCGCATCCAGCGGATGGCACGGCGCGTGACGCAGACCGATCTGGCCGCGCAGCTCGGAGTAACTTTTCAGCAGGTGCAGAAATACGAGAAGGGCATCAACCGTGTCGGCAGCGGCCGGCTGATGCGCATCGCCGACGTCTTCGATCTGCCGATTGCAGCCCTGTTCGATGGTGCCACGGATCGCCGTCGGCGAATACACGGCGCCTTCGCCTTGCGTCTGATCGCCGAGAAGGAACCGCTCCGGTTGGTGCAGGCCTTCGCGCGGATCAAGAACCGGCGCTTTCGCCGCGCACTCGTCGCGTTGGTGGAAAATGTCGCCGCCATGGACGTGCGGGATTAGGCGATTGTAGTATGGGCACGCGAAGCGTGCCCACGTCGCAACGCAGGAAACGCGCCGAGTCACCTAGGTGTTTTGCCGCGAGCGCGCCCTCCTGCGCGTCGATGTCGGCGAGGACGACGTTCGTGCCCTCGACGACGAAGCGCTTGGCGCAGGCGAGCCCGATGCCGCAGGCGGCGCCGGTGACGATCGCGACCTTGCCAGCGAGTTTGCTCATGTTCGGGCCTCAGCGCGATTGACCGCGGTCCTCAGGCGCCGAGACCGCGGCTCTTCAGCGCCGCGCCGATTTCGTCGAGGATCGCCGGGTCGTCGATGGCCGCCGGCATGATCCAGGCCTCGCGGTCGGCGATCTTCTTCATGGTTCCGCGCAGAATCTTTCCCGAGCGCGTCTTGGGCAGCCGGTTCACGGTGATGGCGAGCTTGAAGGCGGCGACCGGGCCGATCTTGTCGCGCACCATCGCCACGATCTCCTTCTCGATCTCATGAGCGGGGCGCGCGACGCCCGCCTTCAGCACGATGAAGCCGCAGGGCACCTCGCCCTTGAGATCGTCGCGCATGCCGATCACGGCGCATTCGGCGACGTCGGGGTGCGAGGAAAGCACTTCCTCCATGCTGCCGGTGGAGAGCCGGTGCCCGGCGACATTGATGATGTCGTCGGTGCGGCTCATGATGAAGAGATAGCCGTCCTCGTCGCGGAAGCCGGCGTCGGCGGTCTTGTAATAGCCGGGGAACTCGGCGAGGTAGCTTTCCTTGAAACGCTCGTCCTGCTGCCACAGCGTCGGCAGACACGAGGGCGGCAGCGGCAGTTTCACCACCACCGAGCCCATCTTGCCGGCGGGCACGGGCTTCCTCGCCTCGTCGAGGATTTCGATGTCGTAGCCGGGCATGGCGACGGCGGGCGAGCCGTATTTCACCGGAAGCGCGCCGAGCCCCACCGGATTGGCCGCGATCGCCCAGCCGGTTTCGGTCTGCCACCAATGGTCGATCACCGGCACCTTGAGCATGCGCTCGGCCCATTGAATGGTGTCGGGATCGGCGCGCTCGCCGGCGAGAAACAGCGTGCGGAACTTCTTGAGGTCGTGCCCGGCGATGAGTTTTCCTTGCGGATCTTCCCTCTTGATGGTGCGGAAGGCGGTCGGCGCGGTGAACAGCGCGACCACGCCGTGCTCGGCGATGACGCGCCAGAACGCGCCGGCGTCGGGCGTGCCCACCGGTTTGCCCTCGTAGACGATCGAGGTGCAGCCGGCGAACAGCGGCGCATAGACGATGTAGGAATGCCCGACCACCCAGCCGATGTCGGAAGCGGCCCAATAGGCCTCGCCCGGCGCGACGTTGTAGATGTTCTGCATCGACCAGCGCAGCGCGACCATGTGGCCGCCGTTATCGCGCACCACGCCCTTGGGCAATCCGGTCGTGCCGGAGGTGTAGAGGATATAGAGCGGATCGGTGGCGGCGACCGGCACGCAATCGGCGCTCTTCTTGTCGCGCAGCGCGGCGGCGCGCAATTGCGCCCAGTCATGGTCGCGGCCGGTAACCATAGAGGCTTCGAGCTGCGGGCGTTGCAATACCAGCGTGGCCGCGGGCTTGGCCGTGCTGAGCTTGATCGCCTCGTCCAAGAGCGGCTTGTAGGGCAGGATCCGGTTCGGCTCGATGCCGCAGGAGGCCGACAGGATCAATTTCGGCCTGGCGTCGTCGATGCGGGTCGCGAGTTCATTCGGAGCGAAGCCGCCGAA
>JAUSIF010000159.1 GCA_030648135.1 Xanthobacteraceae bacterium | reverse complement strand
CTGCCATGCGTCGTTTCTGGTCCGACCGCAAGGGCAACGTCGCCATTCTGTTCGCCCTCGCCATGATTCCGGTCATGGGCGCGATGGGCGTGGCCGTCGACTACAGCTTCGCCAACGCGCTGCGCACCAACATGCAGAAGTCGCTCGACTCCGCCGGGCTGGCGCTTTCCAAAATGATGCCGTTGACCCAGGACCAATTGAATACGCTGGGCAACCAGTTCTTCCTGGCGAATTTCGGCACTCCGCCGTCCTTTCTGACCCTGGCCACCCAGCCGGTCACCATCACGCCGTCCACCGGCAGGCTCGATCTTTCGGTCACCGGCACCTATAAGCCCGAGCTCGCCGGCATCCTGAGAATTTTCGGCGGCGGGGATCCCAACTTTCCGATCGGCACCACCACGCAGGTGGTCTGGGGCCTCGGCAAGGTCGAGGTGGTGCTCGCGCTCGACAACACCGGTTCGATGAGCTCGAACAACAAGCTCACGGAGCTCAAGAAGGCCGCGCACAAGCTGATCGAGATTCTGAAGAACGCCGCGTCGAATCCGGGCGACGCCAAGGTGGCGATCGTGCCGTTCGGCGTGCATGTGAAGCTCGATTCGGCGACATATATGAATTCGAATTTGCTGCGTTGGGATACAAACGTCGGCGAGTGCAGCAGGTCGCAATATCTTACGAAAACTTCCTGCCAGTCGAACGGCTGGACCTGGACATCCGCCACGACCTCGAACTGGACCGGCTGCATCGCGGACCGCGACAAGGATACCAATCTCAATTACGACGTGAATGACACAACGCCGAATGCGACGACCGACAACACCAAGTTTCCCCGAACGGTGGGGTGCGGTTCGCTGGCCACGGTCATGCCGCTTAATTACAATTGGGGAACGAATTCGAACGGCAACAGCGACCAGACCACCCTGCACGGCAAGATCAACGCCATGCAGGCGGTCGGCAACACCAACGTGACCATCGGGCTCGCCTGGGCCTGGCACATGCTCTCGTCCACCCAGATGTTCACCGAGGGCGCGGTCTATGGCACCGCGGATTTGCAGAAGTACATCATCCTCTTGACCGACGGCAACAATACCGAAAACCGTTTCTCGCAGACCGAATCGTCCATCAATGCGCGAACCTCGGCGGCCTGCGACAACATCAAGGCCCTCAAGGACGCGAATGGCAAACCGTACATCAAGATCTACACAATCAGGGTCATCAACGGCAACGCGGCCCTACTTCAAGGCTGCGCCACCGATCTGAGCATGTATTACGACGTGCAGAACGCGGATCAGCTCACCATTGTGTTCAACGCCATCGGCTCGCAAATCGCCAATCTGCACTTGTCGAAATGATCGCTTGATCGCCGCTCCGCCGGCGGACGGCGCTCGTAAAAAAACAAAAGCCCGGCCAAACTGCCGGGCTTCTTTCATTGGGACTCGACGACAGCTGTTACTTGCTGCCGGTCGCCTTGGCGATCGCGCCCTCGAACGGCTTGTAGGTATCCTTGGCCAGATCGGCATAGATCTCGCCGATCTTGGTCGCCTCGGCGACGAAGCCTTCGTAGGCGGTCTTGCAATAGTCGCTCTGCACTTCGATCGCCTTGTCGAGGGTCTTGGCGCCGATCAATTTCTCGAGCGCGACGGTGCCCTCTTCGAACGACTTCTTCTGGTAGTCGGCGACTTTGGCGGCGATCGCCTGGAAGCTCTTCGACGCCACGCCGAAGCCCTTCAACGCCACGTCGACGTTGTCCTTGCCGACTTTCTGCAGCTCTTCGAAGTTCTGGTACATGGTGATCTCCTCTCGCGCGGGGGGATGCGCGGATTGTCTCGTTTCAATTCCGATTTCAAAACGAGCGACCTACCTCAAACTGTGCCGCTCAATTAATAATATAGTGCACTGCAACATAAAAGTCAATAAAATATTGCATCGCACAATCAAGGACTAGGCACGCGGCGCCCTTCCCAGCGGGCCTTGCATTCTGGCGGGTCCTGCGTCCCGGCCGACCTCTGCTTTACCCAATCATAACCGCACCCCGCCTAGTTTCGACCCGATGGCCGCGGGGAAGGCGGCCAAGGGTCGGGACGAGTTCATGTTGCGTATGCGTAGGGGAGCTCCGCGCTTCCAGCGGACAACGCTTGCGATCGTGATTGCGGCGATGGCCGCAGTGCTGCTCGTGGGCTTCGACGCCGAGGCGCGTCCGCAGAAGCGCGTGCAACAGCCGGGCTGGCACGAAGGCTTTTCCTCCATCGTGGTCGACGGCAAGACCGGCAAGGT
The DNA here is from genome assembly GCA_030648135.1 of Xanthobacteraceae bacterium. Classification (GTDB taxonomy): domain Bacteria; phylum Pseudomonadota; class Alphaproteobacteria; order Rhizobiales; family Xanthobacteraceae; genus JAUSIF01. The sequence continues at coordinate 838 of JAUSIF010000159.1, read as the reverse complement.
GCTCGATTCCACCAAGCCGGACGAGCTCCGCCACCCGGCCTCGCTCACCAAGATCATGACGCTCTATCTGCTGTTCGAAGAAATCGAGCGCGGCCGTCTCAAGCTCGACTCCAGGATCAGGATCTCGACCGAGGCGGCGGCCCAGGCGCCTTCCAAGCTCGACCTCAATCCCGGCGAGACCATCGAGGTCGAGCAGGCGATCAAGGCCATCGTTACGCGCTCGGCCAACGACATCGCGGTGGCGGTCGCGGAAGTGATCGCGGGCGATGAGGAATCCTTCGCCCGGCTGATGACGCGCAAGGCGCGCCTCATCGGCATGAAACACACCTTGTTCAAGAACGCGTCCGGCCTGCCCGACGCCGGCCAGGTCACCACCGCACGCGATCTGGCGCTGCTCGGCCTGGCTACTCAGGATCGCTTCCCGACCCTCTACCGCTATTTCGCGACCCGCAGCTTCCATTGGCGCGGCGTCGCCATCGGCAATCACAACCGCCTGCTCGACCGGGTCGACGGCGTCGACGGCATCAAGACCGGCTATACCCGCGCCTCCGGCTTCAACCTCGTCACCAATGTGAAGCGCGGCGAGCGCCACGTCATCGCCGTCGTGCTCGGCGGCCGCAGCGGGGCGGCGCGCGACGCGATCATGCGCGAACTCATCGCCGAGAATATCCGCCACGCCTCCAGCGGACCGCGCACGGCCCCGCGCTTCGCCGAGGCCGCGGCCGCGGTCCGCCCCGCGCCGGGCTCGCTCACTCCGATCCGCCCGACGCCGGTGAAGCTCGTGGCGGTCGGAAAGGGTGGCGAGCCGCTGCCAGCTTCCGGCGGCAAACCGGCCGGC
>JAUSIF010000158.1 GCA_030648135.1 Xanthobacteraceae bacterium | reverse complement strand
TTCGGCGGGCGCAGCACCTTGTGCGGTTGCGCCGGGCTCGAAGCCCGGCGGACGGCCCTGCGTCTCGCCTTCGCCGCGTCCATGTCCGCGTCCGCGCCGTCCCCGCCGCCGCCGCCGCCGTCCCGGCTCGCCGCCGTTTTCGCCGGTAGCGATGCCCGGCGCCTGCGCAGGCTCGGCTTGTTCGTCCGCTTCGGCTTCCACGGCCTCCTCGGCTTCTTCCACGACCGGAGCGACCGAGTCGGGTGCGATCCGGTGCGGAAGCGGAGCGGGCCGGCCGCGTGTCGGCGCGCCCTTGTCGATCCCGAAATATTGCTGGCCGGAGAGCGTGGTGTCGGACTGGATCAGGATATTGACGCCGAAACGCTGCTCGATCTCGCGCAGATGCGCCCGCTTCTGGTTGAGCAAATAGAGCCCGACATCGGGTTTGGCGCGCACGATGAGATCGTGGGTGGCGCTCTTCAACAGTTGCTCCTCGAGCGAGCGCAACAGATGCAGCGCCACCGACGATACCGCGCGCACATGGCCGGTGCCACCGCAAGTCGGGCAAGTGATGCTCGAGGATTCGAGCACGCCGGTGCGGATGCGCTGGCGCGACATCTCCATCAGCCCGAAATGGGAGATGCGCCCGACCTGGATGCGGGCGCGGTCGTGCTTGAGCGCGTCCTTCAGCTTGCGCTCCACGTTGCGGTTGTTGCGCTTCTCGTCCATGTCGATGAAGTCGATGACGATGAGCCCGGCCAGGTCGCGTAGCCTGAGCTGGCGCGCGATCTCCTCGGCCGCCTCCGTATTGGTCTTGAGCGCGGTGTCCTCGATATGGTGCTCGCGCGTGGCGCGCCCGGAATTGACGTCGATCGAGACCAGCGCCTCGGTCGGGTTGATCACCACGTAACCGCCGGACTTCAGCTGCACGGTCGGCGAGAACATGGCGTCGAGCTGGCTCTCGACGCCGTAGCGCGTGAAGATCGGCTGGCTTTCCTTGTACGGCTTCACGTTCTTGGCATGGCTCGGCATCAGCATGCGCATGAAGTCCTTGGCTTCCTTGTAGCCGTCGTCGCCGGCGACCAGGATTTCGTCGATTTCCTTGCCGTAGAGGTCGCGGATCGCGCGCTTGGTGAGCGAGCCTTCCTCGTACACCAGCGCCGGCGCGCTCGATTTCAGCGTGAGCTCGCGCACCGTCTCCCACAGCCGCAACAGATATTCGAAATCGCGCTTGATCTCGGTCTTGTTGCGCGCGGCGCCGGCCGTGCGCAGGATCACGCCCATGCCTTCCGGCACTTCCAGATCCTGCACCAGCGACTTCAGGCGCTTGCGGTCGGCGCTATCGGTGATCTTGCGCGAGATGCCGCCGCCGCGCGAAGTGTTCGGCATCAGCACCGAATAGCGGCCAGCGAGCGACAGATACGTGGTCATCGCCGCGCCCTTGGTGCCGCGCTCTTCCTTGACCACCTGCACCAGCATGATCTGGCGGCGCTTGATCACCTCTTGAATCTTGTAGCGGCGGTGGCGGCGCGGCGCGCGCTCGGGCAATTCCTCGAGCGCGTCGGCGGCGCCGGCCGATTCGACGACCTCCTCCTCATGGCGTTCCTCGCCGCCGGCACCACTGCCGTTATCGTTGCCGTTGCCGGCGGGCGAACCGTTGTTTTGTTCGCCGGCGGCTTGCGCCGCGCTCTCGCCGGAAGGCACGTTCTCCTCGGCCGGCGCTTCGCTGACGGTTTGATCCGGCTCCGCGGCTCTCGCCTTTTCGCGCCGGCCGCCTCTCGTATCGCTGTCGGAATCGGCCGCGCGCTCGGCGCGCTCGTCCTCGGCGATCAGCGCCTGCCGGTCGGCGACCGGGATCTGGTAATAGTCGGGATGGATTTCGCTGAAGGCGAGAAAGCCGTGGCGGTTGCCGCCGTAATCGAGGAAGCAGGCCTGCAGCGAGGGCTCGACCCGGATGACCTTGGCTAGATAGATATTGCCGCGCAGCTGACGGCGGTTCGCCGCCTCGAAATCGAATTCCTCGACGCGACTGCCGCGCACGACCACGACCCGGGTTTCCTCCGGGTGGGTGGAGTCGATGAGCATCTTGTTGGCCATGGGAATCTCTTCTGCGGCGCCGGTCGATCGGCGCGCTGGATGTTCGGGTGTATGGGTTGGATGAAAGACATGCGGTCATGGGCGGGACCGCGACCGTGAGAGCGAGCGGACTTTCCAGCCGGCAACCGTTTCGACTTCGATTCCGGCCCGGACTGGAAAACGAGCTCGCCCATGTTCCTCAACCAGCTCTCGGAACGGCGAACGGCGCCGTCCGGGCTCACGGCAGCTCTTGGCGGGGCGCGCACGTCGCGGCGTCTCGGGACACCGGTCGCTGCGAACACCCCACGGAATCGCCACTGCGACTCCGGAGCGCGAACCGCGAGTGCTTAATTATCTAGGCCCGGCGGTTGGGCTTGGCAAGGCAAACGGTCATAAACGGCGGATTTATCGCCGCGCCATCCACTGGCGGCAGAGAAAAAGGCGGTCCGGCCGTCTTGGCAATATCCGGTTAACCCTGTCGTTTTATGCAGATAGCAGGGGAAGTCCCCGCCGTCCGGGCCGCAGATGCGTTTCGTAGTACCCGTCCTCGTGTTGGTCCTGGCCGCTTCGAGCGCGGGGCAAGGCCTTGCCGCCGGGGCGAAATCCGAGCGTACCCGCTTGGGCTCGATCACGCCGGGGGCCAAAGCGTTGATCGAGGGCCGCGTCGTCGCCTTCGACGCGCGGCTGGCCGGCGACGAGCTGCGCACCCGTCTCGTCGTCGATCTCAACCGCAAGATCGATCTCACCGCCTTCACCTTGAGCGATCCCTATCGGGTGATCGTCGATCTCCCCGATGTCACCTTCGATCTTCCCGCCGCGGCCGGCCGGCAGGGGCGGGGGCTCATCTCCGCCTATCGCTATGGATTGTTCGCGCCCGGCAAGGCCCGCATCGTGCTCGACGCCAAGGGTCCGGTCGCGATCGACAAGGCCTTCGTGCTCGAACAAATGGATGATCAGCCGGCCCGCCTCGTCATCGACCTGGTGCAGACCGATCGGCAGAGCTTCATAAAGAAAGCGGCGGTGGAGATGGTGACCGAGACGATCACGGCGCCGGTGCCCGCCGCGCGCAAGAACGACCGCGAAACGCCGCTCAAGCGCGACGGCCTGCCCGTCGTCGTCATCGACCCCGGCCACGGCGGCATCGATTCCGGCGCCATTGCGCCCTCCGGCGAGGAGGAGGCCGCCATCGTGCTGGCGGTGGCGTTGCGCCTGCGCGACCGGCTCGAGCGTAGCGGCCGCTTCCACGTGGTGCTGACCCGCTCCGACGACACTTTCATTCCGCTCGCCGAGCGCGTGAAGGTCGCGCGCTCGAACCAGGCGGCGCTGTTCGTCTCGCTGCACGCCGACTTCATGCCGCGCCACGAGGGCGATGCGCGCGGCGCCACCGTCTATACGGTTTCCGACAAGGCCTCGGACAAGGAGGCCGCGCGGCTCGCCGAAAAAGAGAACAAGGCCGACCTCATCGCCGGTCTCGATCTTTCCGCGCAGAACGACGACGTGGTCGGCATCCTCTACGATCTCACCCACCGCGAGACCAAGAACTTCTCGGCTTTGTTCGCGCGCACGCTGGTCGGTCAGTTGAAGGGCGCGGCCGAAATGCACCGGACGCCGGTCAAGTCGGCGGGCTTCGTCGTGCTCAAGGCGCCCGACGTGCCCTCGGTGTTGCTGGAGCTGGGCTACCTGTCGAGCCCCGAGGACGTCCGTATGCTCGCCTCCGACGCCTGGCGCGAGAAGGTCGCCGACGCCATGAGCGCTGCGGTGCAGAGCTTTTTCGCGAACCGGGTCGCCGCCAGCGGCAACCGATAGATCGCGCCCGCTTAAGGCCGGCGCCTATTCCACTCTCTATTAACCTGTTAACGCCGATTGCGGCATGTACGGCGAGGTCGTCCAGGCCGGCGAAATTGCTGCCAGCGACCACGTAGCCGCGGAGCATGCGAGGCTGGTCCGGTGTAGCGTTTACCGCGCTGAGGCTGGCATGGCCGCGGCTATTGGGTTACTGCGGTCGCTCCGTTGGCTCGGATCACCTGCGCGCCTTCGGCGCTCTTCACGAAATCGATGAAAGCCTTGACCGGCGCAGACGGCGCATTGCGGGTCACCAGGAAGGCGTCGCGGGTGAGCCGGTAGCGTCCCGCGGCAACGTTTGCTTCGTTCGCCGCGACGCCGTCAAGCGCGATCGCCTTCAGCTTGCCCTTGCTCTGCTCGACGACCGAGGTGCCGGTCATCCCGATCGCGCCGGGCGTGCCGGCAAGCGCCGTCCCCATGGCGGCGTAGTGCGCCGAGCCCGGCAGCATGACCTTGACCGAGTCCGCGAACTTCAGGGTCTTGAGGCAAGCGATGCTGTCGCGCACGACCACGACATCGCCATCGGCGTCCGAACGGGAGTGAGCCGCAATTGCCATGTCGGATCCACCCACGTCCTTCCAGTTGCGATGCTTGCCCTCGTAGATCGCGCAGAGCTGCACCTGCGTGAGGCCATCGACCTTGACGGACTCGTGCACGGCGAACACGATCGGGGTCCTCGCGATCGTATGCACCGTCATGCCGCGGCGCGTCACCTCGTCGACCTTCAGCCCGAGGCTTGCCATGGCAATGTCGATTTTGGCGCCCGCGAGCGCCTCGAACCGCGCCTTGGGGTCGAGCCCCTTGCCGACCTCGACCGCGATTCCGCTCTTGGCGGCGAACGCTTTGCCGAGAGCGGCCACCAGCGGAGCGGTGGCGCCGGCTCCGTCGACCATGATCTTCTGCTGCGCATTGGTCTGCGTTGACGAAAACGTCAAAACGAGCATGCCGGCCACAAGAGCCAGATCTGTGCGGGCGGCTGTTTGATGGCGATTTCTCATGGCGTCCCCTCTAAAATACACACTCGCATCATGTCGACGGTTCTTTGTCGGCGCGGCCTCCACAAGTTAGCCGACATTCCCCAGATGACATGCCTTTTGAGCATCAGGATGCCCCCCCGGCCACGTTGTCAATGCGGATCGTGGGTACATGCGGATCGTGGATAAACCGCGGGACAGAGAGATCATTCCCCGCGGGTTTAGCGGATTTGCCACAATCGGTCCCGCAAACCTCAACTTTTTTCGCCATCAAGGCGCAGGTCTCCTGTCGTTTGCTTTCGAACACGGTACGGTCAACCGCCTCACGCCGGCGTCGCAGCCGGCGATGGGCGCAGTTCCGCAATGAGCCGTAGAATGTTCTGAAACAATTCCCTCGGCACCGCGACCTCGGCCATCTGGAAAATGACGTAGCGGCCATGGCGCATGAAGCTGAAGCCGGACGGAGTTGGCGGCAACCGATAGTTCGTACCCGCTTAAGGCCGGCGTTTGTTCCACTCTCTTTAATGCCGTTCTGCTTCTATGATCGGGACCTGTGCCCGAGGCGTAGTGGCATTGGCATTCATGCCCATGG
>JAUSIF010000133.1 GCA_030648135.1 Xanthobacteraceae bacterium | reverse complement strand
GACCGGCAAACTCGATGCCTTCGTATGGAGCGTGCCGCCGGCCGTTGTCGCGGGACCTGTCCTCGATCAGGTCGCGGAACAAGTGCTGGCGATCGCTCCATCGAAGCCCGAGTCGGCGCAAGCACCTCGCAAGACGTTGTCGATCGCAGAAGCTCCGATGTCGCCGAAGGCCGCGGGCTCCGCGCCGACGCGCCGCGCGGCGCGTCCGCGGGTCATGGTCGAGCCGGTCGTGGCCGAGCCGCCGCTTCCCGACGATCCCGGTCCCGAGCCCGAGCTGGCGCCGCCGCGCAAGCGCTTCCGCCTGCTCGATTGGCTCGCGGGACCCGGTCCTTGAAAATACCGGGTCGTCCCGCTATCAGGGCTTAAAGCCGCAATAGCTCAGCTGGTAGAGCACCGCATTCGTAATGCGGGGGTCGGGGGTTCGAATCCCTCTTGCGGCACCAGCTTTTCCTCGCGGCGAATTGGGCAAGATGGGCGAGGTGACCTTCACCGCCCGGTCAGGACACGGACCGGCTTGCCGTCGAGCCAGGCCCTGATGTCCTCGACCATCTGGCCGTAGAAACGCCGGTAATTTTCGGCGGTGACATAGCCGAGATGCGGCGTGATCACGGCGTTCTGCAGCCCGCGAAGCGGATGGTCGACCGGCACAGGCTCGACGTCATAGACGTCGATGCCCGCTCCGGCGATTTGCCCGGCGCGAAGGGCGGCGATCAGCGCCGGCTCGTTGACGATCGGTCCGCGCGAACTATTGATGAAAAAGCCGGTCGGTTTCATCAGCGCGAATTCCGCGGCGCCGATCAGGCCGCGCGTGCGCTGGCTCAGCTGCAAATGCACGGTCACGAAATCCGATTGCCGCAACAACTCATCCTTGGTCGTGAACTCGGCGCCGGCCTCGCGGCATTTCGCTTCGGTTAGATTCTGGCTCCAAGCCATGACGCGCATGCCGAATGCCTTGCCGATTGCGGCGACCCGGCTTCCGAGCTTGCCGAGGCCGATGACGCCCAGCGTCTTGCCGTTGAGCTCGATGCCGAGCGTGGTTTGCCAGCGGGCTCCCGCCTTGAGGCGCGCGTTCTCGAACCCGATCTTGCGCGCGAGCTCGAGCATGAGCCCGAAGGTGATCTCGGCGGTGGGATTGCCCGGCGAGTCGGTGCCGCAGACGATGATGTTGCGCGTGGCGGCAGCTTCGAGGTCGATCGCCGCGTTGCGCATGCCGCTGGTCACCATGAGCTTCAGATCCGGCAGGCCCTCGATCACCTGGCGCGGAAACAGCGTGCGCTCGCGCATCAGGCAGAGGATGGAAAATCCCTTGAGCGCTTTGATTACTTGTTCGCCTTCGCCGATCGAATCGTTGAACACCTTGATGTCGGCGTCGCCGTCGATCTGCGACCAATCGGCCATCTGCAGAGCCACATTCTGATAATCGTCGAGGATCGCGCAGCGATGTCGCATGTCTCGTCCGCCCGTTGCTGATCAGGTTATTCGTATAGAGTCTTATCGTTTCTAATGGAATCAGACCACGGCTCTACTCTTTTGTTTGAGCATGATCTTTCCCGAAAACCGGTTCCCACTTTTCGGGATCATGCTCTAGTCGCGTTTCGAGGAGCGATCATCGAGGCGATGGCGCTCGTTATCGATGACGCGATAATCCACATCGATGACGGTACTTTGCGAGGCCCGATGACTTCCGGCTGGGTGCGATCGCCCTCGGCCGAACAGTTGATAGGCCACGGCGGCAATCAGGAGCAGGGGAACGGCTATCAGGAATACGCCGAACGCGACGATGGCCAAGGCTGTCGCGACCGCCAGCACAAATGCTGCGACAAGCACGAATTGCCATAGCGGAATTTTGACAAAGCGTACGCGCATGCGATCAAAGGGCTCGGGTTGCGGGACAGCGGGCCTCACCATACCTGTTCTTGCGCTTCCTCTCCAGCAACCACTACATTCGCCGTTCTCGGGTTGTCAGGATCCCCCCTCAAGATGAGCACAACGAATCAGGTCGGCGAGGGCGTGTTTCGCTCCATCAGCGAGTTCATCACCCAAATCACCGGCGGTGAGCGCCACCCGGACAGCTTCGATGATACCGACTATCGCCTATCCGCGGCGGCGCTGCTCGTGCATGTCGTCACCAGCGACGCCGAGTTTGACGCGGCCGAACGCGCGAAGCTGCAGGAGGTGCTCGCCCAACGCTTCACGCTGCAGCCCGACGAGGTCGACAAGCTGGTCGAGGCCGCGATCCGCGCCGACCGGGAAGCGGTTGATCTCTATCATTTCACCAGCGTGATCAACCGCGCCCTCGACGAGGAAGGCCGCAAGCGCGTGGTCGAGATGATGTTCGAGGTCGCCTATGCCGACGGCCAACTCAGCGAGTTCGAGGACAACGTGGCCTGGCGCGCGGCCGAACTGTTGAACGTTTCCTCGCGCGAGCGGGTATCGGTCCGCCGCCATGTCCGCGACGAAATCGCGGATGAGAAAAACTGAATGCAATGGCAGTCACCCTCATCACCGGGGCGTCCGGCGGCATCGGGGAAGCGATCGCCCATGTGGCGGCGAGAACCGGCCGCCGGCTGGTGTTGGTCGCGCGCTCGGCCGATCGTTTGGACGCCGTCGCCGACGCGATCGCGGCCGAGGGTCACGAGCGACCTGAAATTATCGCACTCGATCTCGGTGAGGCGGGAGCAGCCGATCGTCTCGCCGAGGCGCTTGCGGCCCGCGGGCTCGCCGTCGCCGAACTCGTCAACAATGCGGGCTATGGTCGCGTCGGTTTGCTCGCCAAGGGCGACCGTGCCGGACAACTTGGTATGATCGACCTTAATATTCGCGTGCTCACCGAACTCACCATCCGGTTTCTGCCGGAGATCGTCGCCGCGCGCGGTGGTGTGCTCAATGTAGGATCGGTCGCTTCCTATCTGCCGGGGCCCGGCATGGCGATCTATTACGCGAGCAAGGCTTATGTCTTGTCCTTCAGCGAGGCGCTGGCGCAAGAGCTAAAAGGCGAGGCGCGCGTGACGGCGCTCTGCCCGGGGCCGGTTCCGACCGGCTTTCAGGAGCGGGCCAATCCGGGACGCGGTCTTTCATTTCCGTTTCTGCTGCGAATGAGTGCCGACCGGGTCGCGGAAGAAGGCTGGCGCGGCTTCGAACAGGGGCGAAGAGTGGTCATCCCGGGCTTCTTCAACAAGCTGGTCGCATTCTTCGCCCAGCACAGCCCGCGCTCGCTCGTTCTTCCGCTCGCCTCCGTGGTTGCGACAAAACGGCGAGGCGAGGCACCTTGAATCCTTCCCTATTCCGTGCGACCGCGTGCGCGCTCGCCGGTAGACTCGATTCACAATGACCAAGACCGTTCTGATCGTCCTGCATCAGGAGCATTCGACCGCCGGCCGGATCGGACACCGACTCATCGATCGCGGCTTCAGGCTCGATGTGCGGCGTCCACGCTTCGGCGATCCGTTGCCCGCTACGCTGGCCGAGCATGCCGGCGTCATCGTCTTCGGCGGTCCGATGAGCGCCAATGATTCCGACGACTATGTGCGGCGCGAGATCGAATGGAGCGCGGTGCCGCTCGCCGAAGACAAGCCCTTCTTCGGCATTTGCCTCGGGGCGCAGATTCTCACGCGCGCACTCGGCGCGGGCGTCGGGCATCATCCCGAGGGTCTGGTCGAGGTCGGCTATTATCCGATACGGCCGACGCCGGAGGGCGCAAAACTCTTCGATTGGCCGGACCATATGTATCAGTGGCACCGGGAGGGCTTCGATCTGCCCGCGGGCGCGATCCGGCTCGCGGAAAGCGACACGTTTCCGAACCAGGCGTTCCGTTATGGACGGGCGGCTTTCGGCGTGCAGTTTCATGCCGAAGTGACCCATCACATGATGTGCCGCTGGACCACGCGCGGTCACGAACGGCTGGCGCTTCCCGGTGCGCGGCCGCGGCGCGAGCATTTCGACGGCCGCGCCCAGCATGATCCCAAGGTGCGGGCCTGGCTCGAATCCTTCCTTGATCTGTGGACCGGGCTGATGGAGCGGCCGAGACGGATTTCACCCCCTGTGTCGCAAAATGCGAAAGCCGTCGCAGATTGAGACGCCCGACGCGGCTGTCATCATCTGCGACTTCCATATTTCGTGACCGAATACGATCGGCCCACGACATCTCGCGGTCCCCCGCGCGCAGCATGCTGGCAGAGGCCTTGCTGAGGATTCGGCATGCCGGCAACAGGTACTGCGTAGCTGGCTACATCTCGGCGGGAGACGGCTGGATGCGACCCCACCGGCCGTCTCCCGTTCGCATGTCCGAAATCCCGCTACGAAGCGATGATTTTCTCGCTCCCGCCGACGTGCGGCCGTGCGCGCCGGGATACCAGGTGTTCGGCGTGGTGATGACGATCACGCCGCCGGGATTGAGATGCTCGCGAGCCGATTTCAGAAACAGGCCGGGATTGGCGATGTGCTCGATACCCTCACAACTCACGATCATGTCGTAGCTGCCAAGCTCGTCGGGTACGCCTTCCTCCAGATCGCGACACAGGAAATTCCGGTAGCCCGCGGAATGCTCTTCATAGAGATCGATGCTATCGATGGCGACGTCCGGTTGATCTCTCTCTCTCACGCAGCCAGCCGCTTCCGCTTGGCAGATCGAGGATCGAACGCGGACGGGCCAGTTCCGCGATTGAGCACACGATGGGTTGATAGGCTTTCATCCCGCACCCTGGTTGGCGGGCGACGATTGATAACCGGTTGCCGCGCGATATGCCATGCAGAAGCAAATGGTCAGCGCGAGTCTGCGGTCGCTTTTCGCAGCACCGCTTCCATCGCGTCGAGCATCGCCGTCGCTGTGAATCGCGTCATTACGTGGTTGCGGCCGGCTTCCGCTAGCCGCCGGGCGAGTTCGCGATCGTTCAGGATCCGCACAATGGCGTCGGCGATCGCGGCCACATTTTCCGACGTCACGACGAGGCCAGTTTCTCCGTCAAGAACAAGTTCGAGCCCGGCGCCGGCCGGCGTGGTCACGACCGGTATGCCGCACGCCATGGCCTGTTGGATTGCCTGCGGCGTGGTCTCGTGCCCGGTCGAAGGTAGCGCAAACACGTCCAATGCATGCAGCCACGGAGCGACGTCATTCTGCCTGCCAGCAAAGACAACCCGGTCGGTGAGGCCTGCGGCGGTGACCTGCTCTTGCAGCGCGCCGTCCTGCGGCCCGTCGCCGACGATCACTAGCATTACTGCGGCAAGGCGAGGGTCCTTTAACGCTGAGATCAGGAATCGGTGCCCCTTCCAACTCCGAAGTGTGGCGACGATGCCGATGATCGGGGACAAGGCGGGCAGGCCGAGTTGGGCGCGGGCATGGGCGCGGTCTCCCGGAGCAAATCGCGACATGTCAGTGCCGGTCGGGATCGAGATCACTGAATCCGGATCAAGACGAAGCTTTTCGATCAGCGTAAGCCGAATTGCTGCCCCGGTAGTCACGAGACGTTGGAGGGCAGCGCCGTAGAGCCAGCGATTAAGCGGCCCGTGTGCAACCGGAGTTGAAAGATGCCGCATACGGATTACGGCGGGCCGTACCGAGGAAATTCGAGCGGAAAGTGCGACCAGCCAAGTATCGGTTGAACTGTGAGTGACGACGACATCCGGTCGCAATTCTTTGAAAAGCTGCAGGAGAGCCCAAATAGCGCGAGGGCCGCGGCGGTTGATCGGAACGGGATGAACCGGAATGCCGCGGCGCTTCGCCGCCGCCACGATCTGCGCTTCCACCGGCGCCGCGATCCGCACCTCGTACCCACGTGCGCGCAGACCCGACGATTCATCGAGAATACGGATTTCCTGACCGCCCCAACCCGTCGAGGCCTCGGTGTGCAGGATGCGCAACTCTTTTGCACTCACGGCAGTCAGGTCCGAACGGAATCTCGAAGCTTGCCAAAAACCGACAGCATTCGTTCGATCATGACATCGATTCCACACTCGCTCGCGATCGCCCGCTGTCTGCGTTCGGCTGCATTCGCCGGCAAAATTGTTGTAGTCGACAACGGCAGCACCGACAAGACAGTGGAAATCGCGCGTGCGCTCAGTGCGAAAGTGATCGAAGTACCGGACCGGCCGGGTTTCGAACGCCGAAAGAATTACGCACTCGAAGCGGCAACCTGATAAAATTTAGAGGTTCTCCACGCGCCGTCCGATACAGCGCACCCGCGTCGCTGCCGCGGCCTACCGCCGCGACGCGGATACGCTGCTGGTCAAAACCGCGCCTAATGCCGGCTTTATTCCGCCCGCCGGTTGGACCACCGTCGGTCCGGTCGGCGCCATGGGTTTGATGCTGCTCGCTCGGGATGCATCGACGCGCGCGCGCAGTCGTCCGGCAAGCTGATTCTGCCGCGCGATCTCGTTTTGTTGTTGTCGGTACGGAGGGCTTGGTGGAGCCGAGGGGAGTTGAACCCCTGACCTCCGCATTGCGAACGCGGCGCTCTCCCAACTGAGCTACGGCCCCGGCCAAGGGCGCCCATCTAGGCCGCCACCCGAAAAGGTGTCAAGCAGAGGCCGTTATGGACAGCCGTCCCTAGATACGGTCTTCCCCCGCGCGCCGCGCACGGCTATTCATCGACGAACAGGTCTTGCCGCGGGAGCCCCGCATGAACCCCTTCCTCTGGCTCATTCACACCCTGATTACGCTCTATATTTGGATTCTCATCGCCGCCGCGGTGCTGTCGTGGCTCGTCGCGTTCAATGTCGTGAACCCCTACAGTCCAGTCGTTCGCACCATTGGTGAAGTGCTTCACCGCCTGACCGAACCGGCGCTGCGGCCGATCCGCAACATGCTGCCGAACCTGGGTGGGCTCGACATCTCGCCGGTGATTCTGATCCTCCTGCTTCTGTTCTTCGAGCGGCTGCTGTTCTGGCTGTTTGTCTGAGTGGCCGGGATCGCCGAGCGACCGTGGAAGACTTTGCCCGATGGGCTGCTCGTCGCCGTTCGCGCGACACCCAAAGGCGGCCGCGATGCGATCGAGGGCGTGGCAACGCTCGCCGACGGCCGGCTGGTCCTGAAGGTGCGGGTGCGGGCGGCGCCGGCCGAGGGTGAGGCGAACGACGCGCTTCGCCGCCTGCTTGCCGAGACGGCGGGGATAGCGCCCTCGGCGGTGAGCCTCATGCGAGGCGGTGCGGGGCGGCTCAAGACCTTTCGCCTAACCGGCGATCCTTCGAGGCTCGCCTCTGTGCTAGATGCAGCGATCGCACGATTGAAAACGGGGGCGAGATGACGGGACGCATTCTCGACGGTAAGGCGCTGGCGAGCGAGATCCGCGCCAAGGTCGCGGTGGAGGCGGCGCGGATCGCGAAGGCGCTCGGCCGCCCGCCGGGGCTCGCGGTGGTGATGGTCGGCGAAAATCCGGCCAGCGAAAGCTATGTGCGGCACAAGGCGCGCTCGACCATCGAGACCGGAATGGCCTCGTTCGAGCACAAGCTTCCCGCCGACACCTCGCAGGCGCATCTGCTTGCGCTGATCGCGCGCCTCAATGCCGATCCCGCCGTCGACGGCCTGTTGGTGCAGCTACCCCTGCCCGCCGGGATCGATTCCGCGGAGGTGCTCGCCGCGGTCGATCCCGCCAAAGACGTGGACGGCTTCCATCCGTTGAACGTGGGCCGGCTCGCGTCCGACATGCCCGCGCTCGTACCCTGCACGCCGCTCGGCTGCATCCTACTCGCCAAGAAGGCGCATGCATCGTTTGCCGGGCTCGAGGCGGTGGTGCTTGGGCGCTCCAAAATCGTCGGCAAGCCGCTCGCGCAATTGCTGTTGCGGGAAAACGCGACCGTCACCATCGCGCATTCGAAGACGCGAGATCTTCCCGCGGTGTGCCGGCGCGCCGATCTCCTGTGCGTCGCGATCGGGAAGGCCGAGTTCGTGCGCGGAAGTTGGATCAAGCCCGGCGCCACCGTGATCGACGTTGGCATCAATCGCATCGTCGGAGCGGACGGCAAGGCTCGTTTTGTCGGTGATGTAGCCTTCGCCGAGGCGGTCGAGGTCGCCGGCGCGATCACGCCGGTGCCCGGCGGCGTCGGGCCGATGACCATCGCTTGTCTATTGGTAAATACGCTGCGCGCCGCTTGCGCGCGCGCTAAACTTCCTGCTCCTACGATATAAGAAA